>JBGZBY010000057.1:0-19689 GCA_041844915.1 Eubacteriales bacterium | reverse complement strand
TCCATCTTTCCGTCCTTCATGCTGTCCGACATTTTTTCGTCCATCTTTCCGTCCTTCATGCTGTCCGACATTTTTTCGTCCATCTTTCCGTCCTTCATGCTGTCCGACATTTTTTCGTCCATTTTTCCGTCCTTCATGCTGTTTGACATCTTTTCATTCATTTTACTGTCCTTCATGCCGTCCGACATCTTTTCGTCCATTTTTCCGTCCTTCATGCTGTTTGACATCTTCTCGTCCATTTTTCCGTCCTTCATATTATCCGACATCGCCGGTTTTTCTGACGGCATCTTTTTTGCTTCCTCTCCTTTTGCGCCTGCTCCGCAAGCCGCCGCACTCAATGCTATTGCTACTAATACTGCTGTTAATTGAAATTTTTTCATTTTTCCCTCCAGAATTGTCAATTTGTTCTATTTTTGTCAATCAGCTGTTTGCCTGATGGTTTGCTGTATTTACCTATATCGAAAGCTCGCTTTGGTATAGGCAACACAGGCAAATCCTCCCAGCGACCTGCCAAGCTTACCTATATTACAAACTTATTTGTGTATAGGCAAGCATTGGCAGACTAGTTACTTATTCCATTTTTTGTTCAGCGATTCCATAAATTTTCTACCCATGCCGTTACTGACGACAATTGATCGCTCATCAAAATAATACCCATCAATACGACCATTGCACCACCGATTCTTTTAATCAGCGTAAGATGCTTTCTTAAAACACTGATTTTTTCTAGTAAAATCCCTGATGCTAATGCCATAATAAGAAATGGTATCATTAATCCTAACGAATACACCAGCATTAAAAATGCCCCATAAAATTCCGTGCCGCTCCCTGCCGATATCACCAGCACTGCTCCCAGTATCGGTCCTACACAGGGAGTCCAGCCTAAGCTAAAGGAAATCCCCATCAGATACGCGCCCAACGCTTTGGTTTTGCTGTTTTTTAGCTGAAGGCCACCTATGGATTCCAAAAATTTAATTTTGATAATATCCATTTGGTGAATTCCCAAAAGCGTTACTAAAAGTCCACCTCCAAAAAGCGTCCAGCGATTGGTAAGCCATCTCCCCAAAAATCCTGCGCCAAAGCCTAGAATAATAAAGCTAGTGGATAATCCAAATACAAAAGCCATTGTCTTGATAATACCACCTATATTAATTACCATTTTCCCTATTTTTCGCTTAGTATATTCCCCATCTTCGTCTGTCAACATTCCAATATAAACAGGAATTAAAGGAAAGGTACAGGGCGCAAAAAAGGATAGCGCTCCGGCGAGAAATACGCTGCCCGCCACTAATTGTTCTCCTAGCATATTATCTCCTTTCTATGTCGTTTGTTATGCGCTTATTATAATCACTTGACCGATAAATAGTAATAGAAAATAATTGATAAAAACTTAAAAATCATTGGCAATTTAAAAGAAACTTTCATGCAAAAAGGGGCGGTTGCAAAATAGCCCCTAAAGAAAGAAAAAACTAAATTAAAACAAGCAAAAGGGCGGTTGCGAAAACGATTCTTTTATCGTTTTGCAACCGCCCCTTCCTATATCAATGCTAACCGCTAAAGACTATCTAAAAATGTATTGTACGAAATCGCATATCCTGCTTTTATTTATCTACGAACACTCCTTTTTAAAAGTAACATAAAATTATTACAAAATGTTTTAATCACCAATATGCACTTCTCTCGGCAAGCCAAATCCCAAAATTCAATCAGCCACCATAGACACTGAAGTTCAAAAGTTTTTACTTTTTTTCATGCTTTTTACTTTTCTGCTGCATTTCCAATGATAGTTCCATTAACTACATTTAGATTCATTTCATATCTGCCATTTCCATAAATTTTTTTATATTTTTTGCTAATTCCTTTTGTTTCTTTTAGAAAATCAAACCCGATTATCATTCCGTTGGTAACCTCAATTTCTACTTCGGCATCTAATTTATCTGCGGTGTCGACTATAATATTTCCATTGGTAATTTCAATGGACAAATTGGTATTTTGCTTTTGGTCAAGCACCACATTCCCATTGGTCAAGTCAATTTCCATGTCATTTTTCTGCCAAATAGCAACTACATTGCCATTGACTATGTCCACATCAATCTCTCCTTTATACTCGTCCGGCAGCAGCAGATATAAGGTATAGGGCTTGATAATGCCTCCGCTCCAGTTTATTCTTTTTTTCTTATCCAAAATATGATATTCTGCTTCCGGCACCAAACCGATTTGCAATTCATAAGCCGACTTATCCGTTCCAGTCAAATGAACCTCAATTGCCTTTTCCCGTGTTCTGGCAAGTACAATATTGAAGTTGGCAAGGTCCGCCTTGATTTTTTTGATTTCAACGCCTTCCATCTCCTGTGTCCAGCTCCGCAGCACGCTATTTTCCTTCTGCTCAATAATTTCCCTCGTTAAATAGCCATCTTCCTCGCCAATGGCCCGAAAAGCATTGCCAAGCCCATAAAAACTTCCGTCTACTGCCTTGTCAACAATTTCTGAGGTAAAATCGTAAATACGGCTTTCCAGCAGACTATTTACTATATCTTCTGCCGCTCTCTCGGCATTTTCGGCTATGCTCTCTGCCGCCTCCTCTACTGCCTCCCCCATATCTTCCGCTGCCGTTATGCCGTCCTCCAACGCATCTTCAATTTTCTCGGCTACCTTCTCTTCTCCTATTATTATCGTTTGCGTCTTCCAACGATTTTGAGCGGTTGAAATTTTATAGTAATCCAAAGCAAAAAAGGATATCACCGTACCTATCATAGAAATCAAAGCGATAACAGCGACCACACCAATTATTTTCTTCATTAATATCCCCTCCTTTTAGCAATCGTCCAACGAATAGATAAATACAAATTTTTGATGCCCTTAATGCAAACCGTAAACAAGAGAGCCGTCAAATAGCACAGCAAAATTGCCAGACAAATCAAAAATATTCCCAAAAAAACCGCCGTGACCGGATGCGGCGTTATTCCAAAAATGTTGACAATATCGCGGATTCCTCCATAGGGAAATGCCCAGCTGACCATTGTAACGATACCGGAAACCCCTAATGCCAAAGTGGTAGCAAACAGGGCCAGCATAATTCCAACAAAAGAGCCCACAATTCCCAAGGCAACTCCCAAAAGCGGCGGCGCAACAAAAATCGCTCCCAAAATCCCCAAGACAATCCACCAAGGAGAAGAATTCGCTCTCGATCCGACAGGCGGCGTTCCTTGAATATTGGGATTTCCTCCCTGCGGCGGTACCTGCTGACCAAAATTAGGCATCGGGTTCGGCCGCGGCGGTCGCTCATGAGTGAAAAACTCCTCTGCAATATCCCGCGGACTTCCCAGTTCCGCCGCAATTTCCGTCTCCGTCTTACCGTTTTCTGCGCCGATCCGAAAATGCTCCTCATAATCTGATACCATGTCATTGACAATATGGGCGGGATAACTCCGCAAATAATAGCGCAGCAAATCTAAAAATTCCCTTTTATTCATGTCTGCCTCCTCAAAATTTTATTTACCCTTTCCGAAAATTCCTGCCAATCTGCTAATTGCTCATTATAGTAATATTTCCCGCGTTCTGTCAGACGATAATACTTTCTCGGCGGCCCTGACTGCGATTCCTTCAGATAGGTTTCTACCAATCCATCATTGCTGAAACGCCGCAACAAAGGATAGATTGTCCCTTCGGACATGGCGATATTAACGGAAATAGATTCCACCAATTCATAGCCATAATAATCCTTTTCCACCAAATAAGAAAGCACGCAAATCTCCAAAACTCCCTTTTTAAACTGCGTATTCATAGCTTCCTTTCTCCAAATTAATAGCTCTGCCTGTTTTAAGCCCCGCCTTATGCCCTTCTTCGCTTAATGCTTTGGCATTATCCTTCGCTGCTTTGCAGAGAAAATCGGTTTTTTAAGCTTATTCCATTCTTTTTTCTTCCGTTGTGCGGCTCTCCGCTTCATAATATTTCTGCCTTTGCGCTTCCTCTTCTCCATAACCACTATTTGGCTGAGAATGATATCCCGAATAGCCCTGCGCCGACTGAGAATAATTACTGCTATTCCCATGGCCTTGATTGCTTTGATTGTAATAATTTCTCTGCTGCGAATTGTAGCCGTTTTGGTAATAGTTATAATCTGCCGGCGGAAGCGGCATAATCAGCATAGCAACAATATAGCCGATCAATCCGACCGAAGTAAAAAACAATAATACGGCAATCAGCCGGACTACCGTCGCATCAACTCCGACATACTCCGCAATGCCTCCGCAAACTCCGGCAATTATCTTGTCATTTGTAGAACGATATAATTTCTTCTGCATAGAATTCCTCTCTTTCCTTCTGCTTTTTATGACCTGCTAACACAGCAATCTTGAATAAACCTGATACTTATTATAATATCTTGTTTTGCTTATTATATAATATCACATACTACCTGTTAATGCAAGGTACTTTGCATTAAAATCAGATTAATATTTGCACATAATCCGAAGCAACTCGAATAATCTCCCCAGTAGAAAGCTCCCCGAGCGATTGCAAAATCGGGATAATATTTGTCACCGCCGAGCCAATTAAAGCTGCATAAGCTGATAAGTTCTTCCGAAAACAACTCCGGATAATCTTGCGAAAGCTCTTGATATACAACATCAACCGAAATTCCATCGTGTCAGCGCCCAAAGCGATTTTTGCCGGAATTTATTTAAGCCTTTGCTTCTCTCGGCCGATCCTCTTCATAGACTGTTCTGAAATATCTCCCAGCTCTGCCCCCTGCACTCCTCTTTCCTTCCTGCTCTCATCCAGCATATCTCATGCTCATGCTTCATCGGAGCAAAAAACTGTTGGAACTTCACTTTTTGGATTTGACGAGAGTGCTGCCGAAGGAAGGACAAGGAGCGCACGACAGTGCAGAATTAGAAACGATCTGTCCGGAAGGGCTTAGTCTGTTAGAGAGATGGTTAATTTTCATACGAACACAGGAAAGCGAGGTGCGAAAAGCGATGGCAAAGGGACATGCAACACTGGAAAAGGCGAATCGGATGATGGAGGAATTTCATCTGGATAAGCAGGAGAGAATGCGCTATCCGGCGGATCACAGAATTTTTTTCCTTTGAGAATCCACGCTATTGGACGTATCATACAAAAAACCGGCCTTCCAAATTGGAAAAGCCGGTTCTTTAAGCTTTTAAACGCGTTTTTAGAATAGGGACAATTCTGACCCGTGAAATAAAGTCTACTTATTTAAGGGCTTGTGAGCAAACCACCAATCCTTCAAGGTGATTTCCCCTCTGGCAGCCGCGTCCTTTCTCTCCTGCATAGCAGCCTCAGTCTTGGCCGGCGGCACAATAACATCGCTGCCAATCCATTCGTTATTTGGATAATTTTCCGGAGCGGCAACTCCATATTTATCTGCTGTTTGCAAAGCATTTAAAGCTCTCAAAATTTCCTGAATGCTTCTGCCTGCTTCCTGCGGATAATACATAATCAAACGCAGAATCCCCTTCGGATCGACGATAAACACCGCCCGAACTGTATTGGTTCCCTTAGCCGAGTGAATCATGCCAAGCTTATTGGATACTAAGCCAAGCTCATCCCCAATGACTGGGAAGGGAATGGTAATATCGGAATTGTCATTGATCCACTCTACCCATTTCAGATGGGAAACGACCTGATCCACGGACAAGCCGATTAATTCTGTATTTAATTCCTTAAATTTATCTGCATATCGGGCAAAGCTTACAAATTCCGTAGTGCAAACCGGAGTAAAGTCGCCGGGATGACTGAATAAAACAAACCACTTTCCTTCATAATCGCAAGGCAGCTTAATATTTCCTTTTGTTGTCTGTACTTCCATTTCTGGGAATCTTGCCCCCAATAAAGGCATTGCTACTTGTTGTTCCATAATAAAATCCTCCTATAGGGTCAGCTGATAGTAGTTACATCCTCTCTCATCATACATTTTTTGATAACATTTATCAAGTAGAATTTTTCAATTTTTCCCTTAATTTTTGTCAAGAAAATAACGTTTTCTACTTCTTCACAAGAAAGGATGCCTTCAATACCTGCAAATGCTTACAAAAGGATCCAGCGTTAAAAGACCCGCACAGCATGCGGGCCTTTTACGACATTTCACTTCATCTTATAAAAGCCCCTCCAGTAGCTTCCCACCCTGCTTATTTCAAATAAAGCCGAGCGGCAGCCACATCATTTTGAATCTGCAATTTCAAATCCTCTAGGGAGGCGAAGGTTATTTCTGGCCGCAAATAGGCTAAAAACCGAATTTCAAGCTCCTCTCCATAAATCATTTCTTCAAAATCCAGAATATGCGCTTCAATGGAGTACGGCTTATTTTCAATACTGGGACTGACTCCCAGATTGGAAACGGCAAAATAGCATTTGTCCTGCCACAGCACCTGTGATACATAAACACCGTTCGGCGGCAAAAGCTTTTCCTCCGGCGGGAGGATATTGACTGTCGGAAAGCCGATTGTTCTGCCGAGCTGCCTCCCGTGGCTGACCCTGCCAAGCACATGAAAGCTCCGTCCGGTCAGCTCTTCAAACTGCTGGAGATCGCCGGCAAGCACCGCCGATCGCAGCCGCGTCGAACTGATATCCTCGCCCTGTGCTTTTAGCTTCTCCAAGACCTCGACCTTGACTCCGGCGGCTTCCAGTTTCTCCAGCAAAAAAGCGCTGTTGCCGGCAGCCCTTCGTCCGAACCGATAATCGCTCCCTACAACCACCGCCTTAGCTCCAAGCCTTTTAATAAGAATTTCTTCCAAAAATTCCTGCGGAAGCATATTGCGATTTTCTTCGGTAAAGGGAAATAAAATATAATGCTCCAGCCCCAAATGAGCAAACAGTCTTTCTTTTTCCGCTTCGGTGTAAATCAGCCGAAAATCCTTTTGAGAAAGCAGCTTAGCCGGATGCGGTAAAAAGGTCAAAGCAGCTGTTTGCAAACCGCTTGCCGCAGCAAGCTCCTTGGCTCTGGCCAGTAGCAGCTGATGCCCCCTGTGTATTCCGTCAAAATTGCCTAAAATAACGGCCGTATTATTCCATGTCTGATTGTCGCTAAGATTTCTGCTAATCATGTTCTGTTTCACCTATCTGATATAAAAATTTGCAAACGCGCAAGCTTTTCTTTTCCCTGTCTACGGTATATATTCCCACCAGCCTCTGTGTATGGTCATACAAATAGACCTGTTCCTTCGACGCCGGCAGCTCGGCTGTTCTCTCCAATTCATTCGGACAAAAAATCGCGTCCTTCCTCTCCTCTGTCAAAGCAGAAAAAACAAGATCCTTCCGTATCGGCGATTCGGCTGTTCTCTTCAATTCATTCAGACAGCAAAGCGCGTCCTTCTCTTCTGGCGCCAAAGGCGAAAAAACCAGCTCCCCCTCCAGCTGGGAAAAGGGCACCGGATTTCCGGCATAAAGCCACTTACCAAATGCTTCGCTGACCTGAAAATGCGGAAAATCAAATGCCTCCTCCGCCAAAACTAAATGCTTCTCCAATTCTCCCCTATGGTGCATTTTCTCCACCTCCGCCAATTTTAATGCCCGATGGCGTAAAAAAATGCCCGATTGCAAGCGAATCAATCTGGTCATATGCGCGCCGCAGCCTAGCTTCTGTCCGATATCATGGCAAAGCGTCCGAATATAGGCGCCTCTGGAGCATTTCACCGTAAAGCGATATTCCTTTTCTCCGATCTGCGAAAAATCGCTGATCTGATAAATCGTCACGGGGCGCTTCGGCCGTTCGACCTCCTTCCCCTCTCTAGCCAGCTCATACAGCTTTTTTCCATTCTGCTTGATAGCCGAATACATCGGCGGGATTTGAAAAATATCGCCGACAAAAGAAAACACCGCCGCCTTTACATCGTCCAGCGTTACCTCGACTGCATGCTCCTCGACTATTTTTCCCCATGCATCCTGCGTATCTGTACACGTGCCCAGCCGCAGTTCAGCTAAATAGACCTTTTCTTTGTCTGTTAGCAGCTCTGACAACTTTGTTGCCTGCCCGATGCAAATCGGCAGCACGCCTTCGGCATTGGGATCAAGCGTACCGGTATGCCCGATTCGCCTGATTTTTAAAATTCGCCGAAGCTTAGCCACCACATCATGAGAGGTCATGCCCTGCTCCTTGTCAATATTTAAAATTCCATTCATATGCGTGCCGTAATTTCCTTTTCTATCTCCGCAAGCAGCTCTGTCAGGGGTAAAACAGAGGACGCTCCAGCAGCCTTTTTGTGACCGCCGCCGCCAAAGACCTTGGCTACCTCACAAACATCCAGATCTTTCTTTGCCCGAAAGCTCAATTTATAAATACCGGCCTGAAATTCCGCCAAAAAGGCCGCCGCTTCAATGTCCTCCAAATCCGCCAGCAAATGGACAATATCCTCCGTATCCTCTTTGTTTAAGCCGTTCTCTGTCATCTCCTGATTCGTAATAAAGGCCGCGGCAATCTTCCCATTTGCCAATAGCCTGAAATTTTGCAGAGCCGTCTTTTTGGCAATTAATTTAGAAACCGTTTGCCGATAAAACAAACGCTTCATAATATAGCCAAAATCTATTCCCGTTTGCATTAAAACTCCAGCCGCATTCATCGTCGAACGCTGCGTATTGGAATGCATAAAGCCTCCGGTGTCAAAGATAATACCGGTATATAAAGCCTCCGCTGCCTCCTGAGAGATTGTCGTTCCGCTTTCTACAAAAAAATCAAAAATCATTTCCGATGTGGAGCTGGCACTCGGCTCAATTCGGCGATACTCGGTAATAAACTGCTTGGGATGCTCATGATGATCAATATTAATAACGACCTTCGCCTGCTCATAGCTTGGCAGGAACGGAAGAAACCGGCTTTTATCATTGCAGTCCACCACAAAAAGCACCTCTACCGTTTTCGGGTTTTCCGTCAGAATCGCAGAAAAACCCTTTAAAAAAGAATAGGTTTCCGGCAAGCTTTCCAGCATGACCTTAGCGGCAATGCCATGCGCCGCCAAGAGCTCTTGCAGCCCCAGCGCCGCTCCAATACAATCGCCATCCGGATGAACGTGGCCGGTAATATAAATCTCCGAATAACCACCAATCCAATTTTTTATTTGCTCTATCGTCAATTTTTCCCTCCAAATCCTGCCATTTAAAATGAATCCATGCTTCCGGCAAAGGGCTAAAGCTCCTTCTCAGAAGGCTCCCTGCCCTCTGCTTCTTCTTCCGCAGCCGCCACATCTCTGATCAATTTCGACATTTCAATTCCTCTTTCAATCGAGGTATCTGCCATAAAATGGAGAATCGGAGTGTTGCGCAGATTCAGACGATGAGCCAGCTCCCGCCGGATAAATCCCGCCGAGCTTTTTAAGCCCTCCATGGTTCGAGCTCTTTTTTCCTCATCGCCCAAAACGCTGATAAAGACTTTACATTCCTTTAGATCTCCTGTTACATCCACCGCCACCACGCTTACCAGCGAATCAATTCGCGGATCCTTAACCTCTCTTTGAATAATGGAGGAAAGCTCCACCTTTACTTCTTCATTTATTCTGGTCATTCGATGACTGTTCTTTCGCATAATTTTCCTTCCTATCCGCCGAAATTCCATGACCGCAGTCACGGTTCGGCGTTCTCAGCTTCGTCCTGTTTGTTTTAACTTAAGCCCTTCTGCCGCCCGCTATTGTCCACCGCTGCGTGGCTTTTTTGAGAAACAGGGACGGGGAGTCTTACCGCTCAACCTCTTTCATTACATAGGCCTCCAAAATATCGCCCGCCTTGATATCATTAAACTTCTCCAGCATAATGCCGCAGTCAAATCCGGACAATACCTCCTTGGCATCGTCCTTAAATCGCTTAAGCGATGCCAAGCCTCCTTCATAAATAACAACATTATCTCTAAGCAGGCGAATCTTGGCGGAACGAAGAATTTTTCCGTCCGTCACATGAGCGCCGCCGATCGTACCAAGACCTGATACTTTATAGGTTTCTCTGATCTCGCAATGCCCTAAAATATCCTCCTTAAAGATCGGATCCAGCATACCCTTCATCGCCAGCTCAATATCCTCAATCGCATTATAGATGACCCGATATAAGCGAATATCAATCCGCTCCTGCTCTGCCGTGGAAAGGGCATTGTTTTCCGGCCGAACATTAAAGCCAATAATGATCGCATTTGATGCCGAGGCCAGCATAACATCCGATTCATTGATGGCGCCAACGCCTCCGTGAATAATCCGAATCAATACTTCTTCATTGGAAAGTTTCTCCAAGCTTTGTCTAACCGCTTCCACCGAACCCTGCACGTCCGCCTTGACAATCAGCTTCAGCTCCTTCATTTCTCCCTCTTGAATTTGCTGGAAAAGATCGTCCAGCGTCACCTTCTGCGGAGTTGCCTGAATCATTTTCTCGCGCAGATTTTTTCTGACCTTTTCGGAAATATAGCGAGCATCCTTTTCATTTTTAGCAACATAAAAGGATTCTCCAGCCAGCGGTACCTCGTTTAAGCCCAAGATTTCAACCGGCGTGGACGGCCCCGCCTTTTTAATCGGCTTTCCCTTATCGTCCATCATCGCTCTCACTCTGCCATGAGTCGCACCAATCACCACACTGTCGCCGATTTTCAGAGTTCCTCTTTGCACCAGCATAGTGGCAACTGCGCCGCGGCCTTTATCCAATCTGGCTTCAATAACTACGCCTCTAGCAAGGGAATTTGGATTGGCCTTAAGCTCCGCCATTTCCGCTACCAAAACTATCATATCCAGCAGCTCGTCCAAACCTTCCTTGGTCATTGCCGAAACCGGTACCATAATCGTACTGCCACCCCAATCCTCGGCGATCAGACCATGCTCGGTCAACTCCTGCTTGACCCGATCCAGATTCGCACTGGGCTTATCAATTTTATTTACAGCAACAATAATCTGCACCCCTGCCGCTTTGGCATGGTTAATCGCTTCAACGGTCTGCGGCATAACACCGTCGTCAGCTGCAACGACCAAAATCGCGATGTCCGTTGCCATGGCTCCCCGCAAACGCATTGCCGTAAAGGCTTCATGCCCCGGAGTATCCAAAAAGGTTATCTTTTCACCATTTACATCAATCGAATACGCTCCGATATGCTGTGTAATGCCACCCTGCTCCGTGGCGGTAACATTGGTTTCTTTAATCGCATCCAAAAGAGAGGTTTTTCCATGATCGACATGCCCCATAACCACCACGACCGGCGGTCTTTTGACAAGACTTCCTTCCGAATCCAGCGTATCGGCAAAAAAGCTGTCCACGATATCTACTTCTGCTTCCTGTTCAACCAGAAAATCATAGCCCAGCGCCAGCTCCTCTGCCAGCTTAAAATCCATTTCCTGATTGGCGGTCATCATCTTGCCCTGCATCATCAATTTTTGCACGATTTCAGAAACTGGCTTATTTAAGGCCTTGGCAAAATCCTTAACCGTCAATGTCGCCGGCAGTCTAACAACCTTATCTTCTGTTGCCGCCTTGCTTTGCGCAGCAGGCTGGAAATCTTCGCGCTCCTGCTTTTTATTCCACTTTTTCTTACTGCCTTTTTTGGCATGAAATTTTTCTGATTCTTCCAGATCTTCCTCGCCGCTCAGGCTTTCCTCCTCAAAATGATACCCGGAAATTCTTTCGTTTTTGCCGCCCTTGGGCTTTTTCGGCTTTTTAGCTTCCTCCTGCTCCGGATCATCCTCTTTTTTAACTGGTTTTCCGTCCTTTTTCTCTTTTCTAGTATTTTTCTCTTCCGCCGCTACGGCATTTTGTTTGGCATATTCCAGCTGCAAGTAATGATCCTGCACCTGCTCCACCTGCTCCTCGGTCAGCGTGCTGGCATGACTTTTGGCATCGATTCCCAAATCCTTTACAATCTTCAACAGTTCTTTATTATCCAAATCCATATCTTTTGCGAGATTATATATTCTAATTTTTGACATCTATTCGTTTTCCTCCATCTTTTTCCGAATTGACTCTGCAAAGCCTTTCTCCATAACCGCCGCGCTTGTTCGTTCGCCCTTGCCGATCGCCCGTCCCAGCTCCGTTCTGCTTCCGACCTCTATTACCGGAATTCCTCGATATCCTGCCTTATCATAAAATCTTTTTTTGGTATTGGCAGATGCATCCTTCGCCAGCAGAACCAAGCACGCCTTTTCCTTTTTGATGGCCTCCATCACGGCAAATTCGCCGCTGACCAAAGCTCCGGCCTTTTGACACAGGGAAAGCATATTCCATCCTTTATTCAAATCTTGTTAATGCCTCCTTTAACTGCATATGAACTTCTGCGGAAATATCACAGGCAAGAGAGCGTACCAAGGCTTTGGTTTTTTCGGCTTTTTCAAAGCATTCTCTTTTTTTGCAAATATAGGCCCCCCGTCCATTCTGTTTTCCGGTTTCATCTATGACGATCTCATTTTCCGGTGTTTTTACAATGCGAAGCAGCTCCTTTTTTGCAAACATTTCCTGACACGCCACGCATTTGCGCAGAGGTATTTTTTTTGCCATTTGATTCCTCCTGTTTCCCTAATTCCAATATCGTCCTATCCACAGCCGAAATGCTTTGCAGATATTTTCGGCGCCAGGGGTGCTTATTTGTATATTGGTATGGCAGCTAATGATTTTCGCTCCTAGCTCTTTAGCGTAATATTTTCCTCGTAGACTACCGGTTCTTCTTCCTCGCTGATAAATCCAAGCTCCTTGTCTTGGGATTCGGATTTAATATCAATCCGGTATCCGGTCAGCTTTGCCGCCAAGCGGACGTTTTGGCCAACCTTGCCAATCGCCAGAGAAAGCTGATAATCCGGAACAACCACCTTCGCTGATTTTTCTTCTTTGCTGACTGCCACCTTCACCACCTTAGACGGACTAAGCGCAGCGGCAATAAATTCCACCGGATCCTCGCTCCATGGAATAATATCTATTTTTTCGCCATTTAATTCTTCTACAATCCCATTGACGCGCGCTCCATTGTGTCCAACGCAGGCGCCGATCGGATCAATTTCCGGACTCTTGGCATAGACGGCTATCTTAGTACGAGAGCCGGCTTCTCTGGAAATGGATTTAATTTCAACCTGACCATTATATATTTCCGGAACCTCTCTTTCAAACAAGCGCTTGACCAATTCCGGATGCGAACGGGATACCATTACTCTTGGGCTCTTATTGCCCTGCTTGACCTCCAGCACATACACCTTGATGCTTTGATTCGGGGTATAGACTTCGCCGGGCACCTGCTCGTTTTCCGCCAAAATCGCCTCAACCTTATCGTATTCCACAATGACCATTCCCTTCGCTACTCTTTGAACAGTCCCGGTAACCAGCTCGCTCTGTTTCTCCTGATAGTCATTGTATAAAATATTTTTTTCCGCCTCCCGAATCTTTTGAATCACCAGCTGCTTCGCCTTCTGCGCTGCTATTCTTCCAAAATCCCTAGGTGTTACCTCTACCTGCACCTTATCTCCCAGATTGATATTCACATTGTGTTTAACGGCGTCCGCCAAAGAAATTTGCAGTTCAGGATCCTCGACCTTCTCCACCACTTCCTTTTCTGCCAAAACCTTTAAATCGCCCTTTTCCCGATCAAAGTTTACGGTGATGTTTTGAGCATTGTTAAAATTCTTCTTGCAAGCGGTCAGTAAGGAGTTCTCCAGTGCTTCGATAATAACCTCCTTTTTTATATTTTTTTCTCTTTCAATTTGATTTAGTGCATCAATAAATTCTGCGTTCAATTTCATCCTCCTGCATTAATTTTTATTTTATGGTTTCATTATACTTTTATGGTTTATTGCATTTTGTTATTTATTCGATTTTTTTCGCTTGCGGTGCTTGGCTGTTTGAACAACTTAGCGCTTAGCATACTGCGTGTTTTGTTTACGGCTCCGCTTCCGGCTTAGGCGCTATACTGCCTGCTGCATTTTCCCTTCTGCACATGCCCTGCGGCGCTTTTCCCTTATTGCAGGCAGTATGCCCAATCGCTTGCAGCGCTTCCCGCTTAGTAGCAATTTACTGCGTATCGCCTTATCTTGCTTGCGGCGTTTGGCCGCTTGAACAACTTAGCGCTTAGCACGCTGCTTATTAAACAAATACGGACTTAAATAAATACTGTCAGTCGAACCAGCGCTACTTTATCCCTTTCAAAGCTCATTTCCACGCCGTCGCAGACAATATGGATCGTCTTTTCATCATATCCCGTCAACTCTCCGGTAAATTCCTTTTTCCGGTCAATCGCCTTATACAGCTTTACATCAACCGAATAGCCCATATAACGCTTAAAATCCTTATCCTTTTTTAAGACCCTGTCCAGTCCCGGGGAGCTGACCTCCAGCACATAGGCCTCCTCGATCGGATCGGCCTCATCCAGCTTCTCTTCCAGCTCTCTACTAATCACTTCGCAGTCATTGATTGTAATGCCGCCTTCCTTATCGGCATAAACTCGAAGATACCACTGCCCATTTTCTTTGATGTATTCTACATCCACCAATTCATATTGATGCTTTTCCATGATTGGCGCCAGCATTTTTTCGGTCAATCCCTCAATATCCTTTTTCAATTTCTCCTCCTTTGATCTTCCTTGCTTAAAAAGCGATAAAGGCCCATACACACAAAAGAGTGAGCCGCCGCTCACTCTTTTGCCAAATCCTTCATTCCTATTGATTGTAGCATATTTTTCCTGAATATGCAAGGGGAAAATCTAATATTTTCCGTATTTCCCGAAAATCCTTCCCCTCAGAAGCCGCGGAATCCTCTATTTTTTGCTGCGATACACATATATCGTTCGGCGGCTTTCATGGCCGGCGGCATCGACGACCTTCAGTTCGATTTTATTTTGGCCGATTTTTAAAGGAAATTTCCAGCTTTGCTCATAGCTCGCCTGACTGCTTTCCAAGGACAGCTTAGACAAGTCCTGTCCGCCAAGATACGAATCGTTTTGATAAATCATCAGCTTAAAGGAATCATCGTTCGCTTTTACTTTCAAGGTCATCAAAGCTTCGGAAAGCCTGCGCGGAGCAATTTCATAGCTGAGCGCCGGAAATTGCTTATCAAAAAAGCTTCTGCGGACAATGCTAGCACTTTTTCCATTTCCAGCAAGCGCCTCTATCCGAATATTGGTCAAAAAGCCCTTTGGCTTAACTGGCAAAGAAAATCCATAGCCCATTCCCTGATACAAGATTTTATCCTTTGGCTTATAGGTAATCTCCTTATACTCCAGCTTTTGTATTGGTATTTCAACTGGATTATCCAGCAGATTACCATTTTTATCCAGTAAGCTGACAGTAACTTTCTGCAAGCCTTCCGTTCCGACATGACCGATAAAGCCTGATAACAAAATCCCTTCCTCGCCTGTATTTTTCTCATTTCTAATTTCCAAAATTTCTGGACTTTCTAGAAAAATTACGGGATATTTGTCTTTTTCTGCTTTCAGTTTTTGTTTATCCGCTTTTCCATATAACCCAAAGAAATCATCTTCCCCAGCCGAACCATCTCCGGTAAAAATCAGCTTCAAGCGCGCATCAGCAGACATTTTTACCTTGATATACAAATTTTTCTGATCTTGCAAATATACATCTTCTTCACTGTAATAATCTTCTTTATGATCTGTACAGTTCAACAAGTATTTTGCCGTATCATTCTTATCAATCATGCAAATGTTTTGAAGTTGCAACTCGTTTTTCGCCTGAATAAAAATATTGACAATCCCTTTATCCACTGCTAAAACTTGAGATGCCGAGGAAACCTCAAAAGTTTTTTGGTGAAGCTGTTCTCCAGTTATTACTTTGACCGAATCAAAAGCTGAAAAATCGATATCTTTAAAGGATAAGTTGACTTTTTCCTTATGTTCTTCAAAAACGGTAATCACAGAATGTTCTCCTCCCGTTTCATTCATCATAAAAGAACAGCCTTCCTCAGTTATTTTAAGCTCATACTTTCGAACCAGATCCTCTTTAGTTTCTCCATTTTTTACCAAAATCGTTTCTCCAATTTTCAGGAAGTTAAGCTTCATTTTTTTATCGGGAAAATGAATTCGAATTTCGCTTTTCCCCTGCGTCAACGCATTGATATCTTTAACTTCCTGTCCATTTACTGTAATCTTTCCATTGTAAGGGCGGATATTATCAAAGAAATTAAGGAAAGATAGAGTATACACATCTTTTACTCCTACTTTAACAAAACTCTCCGATGTATTTCCCAAAAAATCTCCGGCAATAATGCAAACATGCGACTCCACGGCATCATAATAGGTTTCAATAAGAATTTTCCTATTCTCATGACCATTGATATCACAGTAAATCTCGCCATTCCCCGCGGCATTGAGCGGCAAATGCTTTTCCGGTATCCGAAGAACACCGTTTTCCACCTTTAACATCTCGTCCTGATTCGGCGGCAGAATTGCCTTCCCAGCGTCTTCACTACTAAGAAATTGAATTTTTAAGGACTTTCCGTACTGTATCTTCCACTTTTCAAGGTCAATCGGTTCGGTTATCTCATCTATGTTTTGCGGCCGTTTCTTCGTATCGGGATCGACAAAAAAGACGGACTGTAAATAGACATTGTCTAAGCCGTAGCCCTCATCTTGAACAGTAAAGCGAAGCTTTTTCCGAAGATTGCCGCCATCTTCAATAACTTCTGGCTTTTCTCCCTCTTTTTCAGAAAATACCGGAGCCGTAGTATCTGACTGTATCAAATATTGATAGGTCTGAACTGCCGGTTCGCCCTCTGTTCGATTATTTAAAGTAGCTTTGATTTGATAAATATATTGTTTTCCATCGCTGATTTGAATTCCATTTATGCTTCCGTCCCAGAAAGATTCCGGCATATAGAGATAGCTGCTTCGCCGCGAAAGGCGATTGAGCTTACGAATATCCTGATCTTCTCCAAGAACCTTGAGCGTTTCACCGGTTTGCGCATCCAAAATGGAATACTCTAGTCTGCTGATATTACGGAGCGGAGCAATCCGAATTCCAGCATGCGGATAAAAATTGAGCCTTCTTTCCCCTTTTAAATCTGGTGAAAAATATAGCACATTTTCCCGAATTGATAGATTCAGTCCCATTTTTGTCATAAATAGAGAGGAATACACATTGCTCTCCTTATTTACCATAAACTGCGGATTTCTTGCTTCTTTACCAAGTTCCTTAACAGCAAAGGCGTCAATCGCCTTGGCGCTGTCCCAATCTCCATAATATGCCAAAAAAGGCACGGATAAATCAATCGGCACGCTTTCTCCACCACTGATATCCTGAAGCTTTAAAAATCCTTCGACAAAGCTGTTTTCTCTAATCTGTACCTGATCAGAAAAGTTTAGGCGGAAGGAATAGCTTTGCCCGCTGTTTGCTGGCACTGTCAAGATATCTGCCAGACTGCCAAAATTTTCAATATTTTCCGCTGTATTCCGCAGTTTTCCATCTTGAACTGGTTCAAAAATTCCCAATGCCGTCAAGCGGTAGCTCTTTTCTCGACTGGATTTGTTTTCCAGATAAAGCGTAGCCTCAAATTCTTTCTGGGTCAGCTCCTTTAATTCCAGCTTTCCATCTGCTGTCTTGTCATTGGTGCCGGTTGCCGTTACCATAACTTCCGTCTGCAAAGCCTTGTCCAAGCGAATTAAGCCCGCTCCCTGCTTGCGCACAAAGTCGATCCGACCGTCAGCGTCGACAACCGGAGCCGCCGTATTCATCAGCAGCAGCTTAACCAGCTCCGCTGCCTTTTTTCCGTGGATTCCCTTTGTCTGCAAATGCTGTTTCAGCAAAACGGCAGCACCCGCGACATGCGGCGACGCCATAGAAGTGCCGCTAAGGCTTTGGTATTGATCATCCTCTGCCGTCGAATAAATATTTCCGCCCGGAGCGGTCAGTTCTGGCTTGATACGCAAGTCAGGCGTTGGTCCCCATGAGGAAAATTCTGAAATTCTGCCTTTGGTAAGAGATGCTTCCGTTTCTAATATAGAAGAAAGCTTCAAAATCAGATTAGCATCTGCTTTTAAGTCCTCTCGAAGTGTTGTAATGCCAGAGTAGCCAATCACAGCTATGGTTTTGGAAAATGGCAAATTGCTACGCTTTAGCGATATTCCAAGATTTTCTCCTGTCTGCTTGTCATTATAAAGCAGAATAGCCCTAGGATTTTTGCTTTCCGCTATTTGCACCCTTTCTAATAATGTCTTTTTTTTCGGATGATGATCTTCATCTGCTGGCAAAGTATGGACTGCTGCCAAGCTAGCAATTAAGGCTTCGCCTTTTCCCTGTTCGTGCGCCGATGAATTATCCGATTTTTCATTACTAATTGCCAAAAGTACAATCTTATCTTTAACATCTACTTGCTCATAGTCATCTTCCTCCCCTTCACCAATATCTACAGCGGAGCCAGTAACTACTTCAGAGTCATTCTCTGCTATCCGAATATTGATGGGGGCTTTTTTCTCCTGACCGCCACTTTGCCAGTAAAGCTTGGTTGAATAGCGCACCTCATTGTCTGCCGAGGCGACACTGATAGCATTTTCCGACAGAGAAGGACTGGCGACAACACCAGTATCAGGATTTTCCGGATTCGCCTTTTCCTTGTAATAATTTCCGGTCAGAATATTTCCCTCATTTCCCGCAGAAACAGCCACAACAATTCCCGCCTCGGCAGCTCGGCGCAGCGCCTCGTCCTCCGGCCGGATTCCCGGTTTTGAGGCCAGACCTGCCGGCGCGCCAAGACTCATATTGATAACATCTGCCTTCAGCGCAATAGCGTCGTCAATTGCCTTGAGCCAAACATCCGTAAAGGTGGTCGGATACTGCAAATCATCTGAAAAAACCTTAAGCGCCAAAAGCTGAACATTGGGAGCGACTCCATTAATCTCTCCGCCGTTTTTGGCATTGGCTCCTATGGTTCCTGCCACATGCATACCATGCATAGCGCCGTAACTATCTAAAGTATTAAAGTTATGATCATAGTAATTGTACCCGTAAGGAACTTTGTCGGTAAAATATTTGCCCTTTAGCCGATTTTCCTCAATCAGCCTTTGCATACTCTCCTTGCTATGCTTGATTTTCTCTGGAAAATCAACAGTCATCGCCAAATGACGGTAATCTATACCGGTGTCAATTACGGCAACAACCATTCCATCTCCTTTATATTTTGCATTTTCCCATGCATAGGACGAGCCAATCAGCCCATGCGAGGTTTTCATCTGGGGACGTTCATATTCCTCCGCCAAATAAACTCTTTTGACCTGCGGACGCTTTTCGATCAAGGGAATATCCTCTGCCCTCACCGTCATTGCTAATCCGTTAAAGCCGTTACTGTAGCGAAGCATCTCTGGAGTGCTTTCTGCTGCTTCAGCCGCCGGAAGCTCCGCTTCCGGTAAAATTTCCCGCAGCTCGGAAAGCACCTCATTTTGTTCTTGCCAAATCCGGCGCTCCGCTCCCTCAACAACCTCCGGCTCCAGCTCAGCAAGACTTTTCTTTCGCCGAATCGCCTCACTGATTACCGGTTCGCCTTCCAATTCCACAAGAATCCGAACCTCCTTGCCAGCCTCGGCTTCCCATTCCTCCTGTCTTGTTTTTACTTCTTCCGTCAGTCTTTCCTGCAACGAATTCTTGGGAAAAAGCTGCTCGGAGGAGATCGACAACTCCTCATTTCCCGGCTGCCTGCCGACCGCGGCAAGCATCTCTCCGGAAAAGCTCTGCCCCAAAAGAAGCACTGCTATCAGCAGAGCGACGCTCTTTTTAATATATTTATTCATAGACG
>JBGZBY010000056.1:0-26371 GCA_041844915.1 Eubacteriales bacterium | reverse complement strand
TCTCCTGCCTGATTTATTGCCGTCAGGCTTCGTTTAAGCCTCTACTGCCGGCAGGATAAGCTTTCCATTATTTGGAAGGCTTTTGATTAATTTTCTTGTATCCGATAACAATGGTCGGAAGAATAACAACGGCGATACAAGCGTATGCCAAGTAAGTAAAGCCTTTGCCAACGATTACATTTAAGCCCAGCTGAGATACTAAGAGGCAAAGCGTCAGCATAATAACCAAAGTAACCAAATCGCGGGATACGCCCGGTTTCATCGGAATATATTTGCCGTAACGTCCGCAAACGGCAAATGCAAAGCTGACCAAGGTCGTGATAATGGCAAGCAGCAGAATCAAAACATAGAGATATTGAAGCAGCGGCATTCCCAAAAGCTTAACAACCTCCAGATTCGGGATATAGCTGCGAATCGGGGTTCCATCTGCGCCCGTTACTTTTTCCGCCAAAACGCCGAAGAAGGTATTTAAAACCTCTGGATATGCAAACAATAAAGCGGCAATACCAACGATCAATACTGCGTTTGCTACAACACCGTAAAGTACGGCCTTCAGTGAATCCTTGCGATCCTTCAAACCTTCCGCTACCGATACGGCATTCGCCATGTTTCCAGCAGATTGGAAGCCCGCATACAAAACGGCCGACCATAATGCGCCTAAAATGCTGACATTGCTTGCCTTCGGAAGATATTCCGGAAGATTCTGCTGGCTTAAATGCATAGCAAATTGTGCTTTATCAGAGGTCAAGCCCACTACGATAATGATACAGAGCGCTACAAGAATGAGCACCGTCATCAAGGTAGAGGAAGATCGAACCAGCGCCGCACCAAAAATGGACAATACCACCGTAACAGCCGCCAGAATAAGGCTGCCGACCAAAATCGGCAATCCAAAGGTGCTTTCAATCGTCTTTGCGCCGGTAGCGATACAGGAGCCTACTACCAAAAGCACGGTCGCCGCGTAGGTAAAGTCAAAAAAGTTTGCAAAGAATACCTGATAGGGAGAAAAGAACTTATTGGCAAAATCCTTGAAGTTGTAAGTATTGTTGATTCTGGCAAATTCAATCGAGAAGAAAATACAGGTGCCTAGCAAAAGCATTGCAACCAGGCCGGTGAATAAGCCGTAAACACTAAACTTACTGTAATACTGTCCTACTTGGTTTCCCGAAGCAACGCCCGGACCGCAATGCGCCCCGAACCAAACACTGGCGATACCAATGGAAACCGGTAAAGTTTTTTTTGCTGATTTCATAATCAATCTCCTTAAACCTGTCATTGAAATAAAGTGTTGCAAGCAGCCTTTTTTTGCAAAGCTGTTTCGCAAAGAAAGTTAATTTTTTATCAATCGTTGGCAAAAAAATAAATAATTCTGCTTTCCTTTTTTATTTTTATTTTTCCAAAGATTTAAGAATATTTTATACCTAATCAAAATAACTGTCAATACAAGAATTTTTTTTTGTGTTTTTGCGCCAAAAAATGCTCTAAAAAATTAATATATTTTTCCCGTCGCCCTGTATAATATAGCTAAACTAAATAATAAGCTCTCTTTTTTTCGTCAAGAAATTAATACAAAATAAACAACGGCGCTCTTTAATGTCCAAAAGAAACGCCGAAAATATGCAATAATTTCATGTTGAAAGCACTTGCCTCCCACGTCCCTTGAAGCTCTGCTTTGTCCGCTTCACCTTATTGATGAAAAGCCGCCGCTTTTTTTATAGGGCACTTGCCTTGACGCGATGAGATTACTCGAATTTTTTATCCCGCAGCATCAAATCCGTTACCGCCTGTCGAGGATTTTTGTCGGCGAACAAAACCTCGTTCATCTGCTCGACAATCGGCATCTCTACTTGATATTTTTCCGCCAATTCCTTGCAGGCAATCGCTGAATAAAAGCCCTCCACTACCATGCCGACCTGCGCCACCGCTTCCTCAGGCAAGGCGCCTTGTCCAATCAAAAAGCCCGCTTTACGATTTCGGCTATGCAGCGAAGTACAGGTCACAATCAAATCCCCCATGCCGGTCAAGCCGGTAAAAGTATAGTCCTCCGCCCCTATAGCCTGTCCAAGCCGGCGGATTTCAGCCATGCCTCTGGTAATCAGCGCCGCCTTGGCATTATCGCCAAAGCCTAAGCCGTCGGAAATGCCGGCCGCTAAGGCAATCACATTTTTTACTGCTGCTCCCAGCTCGACTCCCTTTATGTCATTGCTGCCATAGACGCGAAAGGAGGAATTCATAAAAACGTCCTGCAAGCGCAAAATTAGGTCATTGTCCTTGGCGGCAATCACCACTGATGTCGGAAGCGCCCGAACCACTTCTTCAGCATGAGAAGGACCGGATAAAACAGCCGTCGGGTTTTCCGGAAAATACTCGGCAGTAATTTCATCCAGCGTTTTTAAGCTATGCTGTTCAATCCCTTTGGATACATGCACAAGAATCTGTTTTTTGCTTATCACTGGACCTAGCTTTTGCAGAACCTCCCGTACCGCTGCAAAGGGCACGGCAATTACCAGCAGCTCTTTGCTTTGACAGACTGCCTCCAGTTCAAAGCAAAGCTCAATCGTTTCCGGTAGCACAACATTTGGAAGCTTGCCGGCAATCGTACCGGTAGCTTTGATTTCTTCCAAATCTGCCGCCTGCCATGACCACAGGCCGACCTCATGAGAATTTTTGTTCAAAAGCGCCGCCAAAGCCATTCCCCAGCTTCCGGCTCCAATCACCCCAATCTTCATCCTCTTTCCCTCTTGTCCTCTGTTTTTCCATTGTTCCAAATACCGGCCTTGCGCAGGGCAAGGTATTCCTGATAGGCTTTTTCCAAGATCAACTTTTCATTGGCAAATTTTAAGAGATAATATGCCTCATGATACTTGTAATAACCGGAATCGGTAAAATATTCTTCTTTTTGCGGTTTGCTGTAATAGTTATAGGCTTTCATTAAATACCAGTGAACATTTTTGCTCACTATATCATTTGCAACCCTAAAGGTATATTGACTGTCGCCAATATATTTCATAATATTTGCCGATACACCAGCTTCCTCCCGTACTTCCCGCAGAGCCGTCTCCTTATGATCCTCTTCTTTTTCTACGGTACCCTTAGGCAATACCCAGCCTTCGTATCTGCCCTTATAATCTTTATAGAGCAATAATATTTTCCCTCTATGGATTACCACCCCGCCACAACTGACTGCTTCTACCATTTCAGACCTCCTTGGGTGTTTATCCTTCCAAATTTTTGCTCAATGCTTTTCCCTAACAGAAGCCTTGCGGGAAACGACATCCCTTGCCTTCCGGTCAAAGCCTCGCTGCCTTGAAAAAGCAGAATCTGCCGCCTCGGCAAAATTGAGCAAATCATATACACTAAATTATAGTATATAATGTTTTTTTGATTTTTTCAATAGAAAAATATCAGAAGGTTTTCTTTCTTAATCCCAAAACCGCATAAATATTAGTTTTTATAAATTATTTTTCTATTTTCCTAATAATTTGAAAAAATAAGGTCTGCCCGAAACCAATAAAACCACATCAAATATAGGAGAAATACCGTGTACATGAAAAAACACAGGCCCTTTAGTATCCGAACATATTTATACAGCTCCGCTGTCTGCACCGCAGCTTTTCCACCATCATTTTCCATCGCCGGACATTTGCTTAGAGCTTCGATCATTCCCACGGCGGCAAAATTTCCCAGCATGGCGCTCCCCCCATAGCTGACAAAGGGCAGCACCACTCCGGTCAGCGGAATCAAGCCGCTGCCGCCCGCCATAATCAGAAAGCCCTGTACCGCCAGCATGGTCGTAAGCCCCGTTCCGACATAAAAATAAAATTTATTTTTTGCCTTTTGACATTGAGTATACAAAAGCAAAATCAAAAACAGAAAATGCAAAACAAAAATAAGGAAATAAACCGCCCCATATTCTTCAGCAATTGCCGCAAACAAAAGATCCGAACTGACAACCGGAATTCGCTCCGGCATACCCAGACCAAGCCCCGTTCCCCACCATCTTCCGCGAAGCAAAGCACTCATGGCGCGCATCAGCTGATAGCCTTCATCCAGCGCATGCTCCACCGGAAAAAGCCAGCCAATAATACGTACCCGAACATGCGAAAACAAAAACACGCTAAGCCCCGCCGCCGCAGAAGCTGCCGCCAGCTGCCCCAGCAGAATCCATTTACTGCGGCTGTACATATAAGCAATAACCACGTAGAGAATAAAGAAAAGAGCCGCCGCCCCCAAATCCTTTTGCCAGACCAAAACGCCAATAATAATCGTTCCCAGCGAGCTTGTCAGCCAAAAGGTTCGTCAAGTAAAGGGCCGCAGAAAGCAGGACGCCAAAAAAAGAGCATATAGTATTTTGACAAATTCTGAGGGCTGATAGGAGATTTTGCCATTAATCCCATTTATCACCGTCCAATTGGTCGAGCCGTTTATCGTAGTATTATTCAAGAAAAGCAGACTCGCGCCCGCTCCATAATAAAAAAGGCGAAAGAGCAGATCTGCCTGAAGAAGCCTAGCCAGCAGATAAACCAGTGCAGCAAGCAGGATTCCAGCCAGACAAAAAATGATATTCCGAAGCGCAATATCCGCCTCCACACGATAGAGCATAAAAGTTCCCGTCTGCACCAAAAAAGCAATGCTTGACCAAATCAGCGGATGCAGTCCGGTCAAAAGCTTCGGCAGCACAAAGGAAATCAAGGTAAAGGCCAGCACCAAAAGCGCTACCATGAACAGGCTTTGACTATAGCCTTTCCAAGAATACAGAGCATAGGCAGCAGATAGTTCGCTTAGCAGCACAAAAAGAAAAGGAAGCCATACAGGAAGCTTTTCTCGATATGCCAAATAGTTTGCTGCCAAAAAAAGAACACTTAAAGCAATCATAATAAAATTCATTATTCCACTCCCTTATGGTAATGCCCTCGGGTAAAATCCTTTAGCCCATGCTCCGTTATCAGCTTTCCCTGCTTAAGCTGCGGAATCATCGCCATCAGACGATTCAGCTCGTCCTCCGCTTCATCCAACAGCTCCAGCCGCAGACAGGCAGCATACTCAAACGGCTGATCTGCCAAAAAAAGCGGAATCGGATTAAACAGCGTGTTGGAACAGGTTTTGCAGTTTCGGTGATAACCCAGTCGAGCGCCCTTGCGGTCGGTAATATAATCCAGCGTTTCTACGGCACCGCTCCGGCAAAGCGGATTACTTGCTTTGCTTTGCTCCTTGCCACCTATATTGGCCAAGCAGTTCGCCGTCTGCATAGTTGCCAGCTTGCCATAGACCACAGTTTCAAAGCTGCCGATCCGGCTTCTTGCCTGATAGCTTAGCTCGTTGCTCAGGCAAATATCAACAGGATTTTCTTCCTGCTCATAAAACTGATAAGCCAGCTGATTCCAAATATTCATCGAATGGTCAAGCACCAGCGGGATTCTCTCTTTGGCAAAAAAAGACAAATAATCCGCCGTTCTGGCTAAAATCCCTATTGTCAAGTCCAGCTCCTGCCCCGCTTGCCGCAGCCAGCAAAACTCCTTCCAAAACCTTTCCCATTCCTCATTTCTGAGAATGGTCGGAACCGCTAGGAAAAGCTGTTTTGGGCAGGCGGATGGACATTGCCGCCATAGGCTTAGCCGCTTGATTATCACCTCTGTTTTTAGGAACGACCATTCCAGATAGAGCCTGTCTGCTACCGAAGCCAAAGCCTTTGCCAGCTGCTGCTCCGTTCTCACCAATACCGATACCATGGGCGATTCCATTTTTTTGCGCTCATAGGCACTTGGAAAAATTACTTGGCGCGATATCGCGTCATTTTCCATTCTCTGTTTTTGCCGGAGCCTCTCCTGCCGCTCTGCCTCGGCTATGACCTGCCGCCGTAGCTCTTTCAGCCGAGCAGCGGGAACAAAGATATTCGGATCGACCTCCAGCTGCAAGTCAGTCAGCAGAAAGGACGTTTCTCCCAGCTGCCGCAGCGGCTTTTCTATTTCAGAGACAGTCGTGGCTCTTTTTTCGGCAGCCTGCACTATCTCCCCCAAACAGCAGACAGTTACCGACAAATCATTTTCCAGTGTCGCCGCCAACTCCAGCGGCCGTCCTTGTCTTGCCCGAAGCAAAAGTCTTATCGCCGTTTTAAGTTCCGGTTTTTGCCGGACAAAGGAAAGCTCTGCCAATACCTTGGGATTAGTCAGCTTTGCCGTTTTCGGCTGCTCTGGAGCAACCATTTCCGCAGTTTTTCGGACAAAGTAATAGCCGGAGCTGGTTGCTCCTCTGGAAAAGACCTCGCTCATCTGCCGGATATCTTCCGGGCTTACCTGATAGATCTCCGCCGACAAAGCCAGATCGCGGTATTTTTTATAGATTTGGGTAACGGTATAGACATATTCCGGATTTTTCATCCTTCCCTCAATTTTAAAGGAATGAATTCCCGCCTCCACCAACCTCGGCAAATCATAAAGAGTCATCTGATCCTTTAGGGACAAATGGTAGCCTTCGCTTTTTCCCTTTTGATAGGAAAGACGACAGGGCTGAGCACATTTTCCCCGATTGGCGGAGCGCTCTCCATAAGCGGCGCTCATCTGACACTGTCCAGAATAGCAATAGCAAAGCGCACCGTGAACGAAGGTTTCCACTTCAATCGGAGCTTCCTTCATGATTTGGCAAACTTCCGCCAGCGTCAGCTCACGGCTTAGCACCACCCGCCGAAAGCCAAGCTCATGCAGCCGCTTTGCGCCCATACTGCTGTGTACGGTCATCTGGGTACTGGCATGAAGCGTCAATTCTGGAAAGTATTTCCGAAAAAAAAGATATACTCCCATATCCTGCAAGATCACCGCATCAATACCTGCCTGACAGAGAGTATTCCCGATTTCTTCGAGCAATCTCAGCTCTGGATTTTTTACCAGCGTATTCAACGTCAAATAAGCCTTGGCCCCGTGCCGATGCGCCAATTCCGCCGCTTCTATAATCTGCTCTTTTTCAAAATTGCCGGCATAGGCTCTTGCCGACAATACCTTTCCGCCAAAATAAACCGCCTCCGCTCCGGCATGAAGCGCCGCATACAGCGCCTCCATGGTTCCAGCTGGAGCTAAGATTTCGGGAATCGTCCTTTGTATCATAAAACCTCTTTTATCCTCTGTTTTTAGTTTCTTGCGCCAATAAAAGCATCCGTATCCTATTCCGCATTTAGCACCTTTAAATACTCGTCCAATTCCTGCCTGGTTTTTTCAATTTCCCTTTGCAATCTTTTGTTTTCATTGGTCAGAGCATTTACCCGCTTTTTTTCTTCTTCAACATTTTTTCTTTCTTTAAATAAGTCGTCCACGATATTGATAGCCAGAAGGATGGACTGTATTCGACTGTTCATTCGCTTCAAGTCGGCGCCGCTTTTTAATTCATCCATTTTTTTATTTAAATACAGAGCCACCCTCTGCATATACTCTTCGCTTTCACTGCCGCCCAAAGTATAGACCTGCCCGCCGATCAGCACCTTTGTTTGATTTTCCATTTCGATCTCCTTCCTTTGTCAAATACCTAAGGGTATAACTGTTTTTAATTAGCCGCGCCATTCAAATTTGGTGAAATCGCTGTGCTTCCAGATTTCGGGAAATACAGTAAAACATAATTATTTCAAAGTCGTTATCTTGGCTTGATTTTTCGCCAAGAAAGCTGCCAGAATCCGTTTAGGGCTTTTTATTCCTCTCCTTTTCCGCTTGTCCTGAGTTTTTATGTCTTTCATGCCTTATGCAGAAGATCAATGGCAAAGCCGCGTTATCGTGCGGAGCAATCAATTCTCATGCTTTCAGGAACAGACAAAACGAGCATCAATCAGCGCCACATAGCGGGAATTTCCCCGATAGGGATTTTCCTTTTTCCAGCCAAGAATCACCGCTGCTTCGGGAAGCTGCGCCGGCACCTCCGAATGGTAGGCTACTGGAAATTTACGGCAAAGCTCCATTAAAACCAGCACCACAATTCGATAAAGCTCATCCTCCTTTTCTGAAAGGTAAAAGGAGCGGATTCCCTGCGATGCCAAGGAGATCAGCAGATTTTTCACATTCGTTCTCGCCCTTGTAATCATTTCCGAGCATTCGATAATGTACTCGTATAATTTTTGGCTGCGATACGCCTTTCCTTCCTCTGTCAAAAGATATCTGGCTGAATTGTTATTCATTTTGCTGATAAATAAATACTGCTTTTCCTCCAGCTCCCGCAGCATCGAATTGACGGTTCCCAAGGAAACGCCAACCTCCTTGGCAATCGCCCGCTGATTTATTTTTTCATGCTCCAAAATAATATTTAATAATTTCAGTTCTTCGTCCAAAGCTATGCCCCCTAATCCTCATCCAGTTCCAGCAGCTCCTGGTATCTTTCCTCCGATAAGCCCAAATGCTTATAGCAAAAGGGCGTTACCTTTCTGCCGCGCGGAGTACGCTGCAAAAGCCCCTGCTGCATCAGATAAGGCTCATATACCTCCAATACCGTGTCCGCTTCTTCTCCTATCGTGGCGGCAATCGTTTCCAAGCCGACCGGCCCGCCGTTGTATTTCTCGATCATTCCCAAAAGCAGCCGCCGGTCATTTTTATCCAGTCCCAAAGGATCGACATCTAAGATATCCAGCGATTCCTTAGCAACCTGACGAGTAATTTTTCCGTCATACTTGACCTGCGCAAAATCCCGAACTCTTTTTAATAAGCGATTGGCAATGCGCGGCGTTCCGCGACTGCGCAGCGCCAGCTCTCTTGCTCCTGCCTCATCGATCTCAACGCCGAACACTCCCGCCGAGCGACAAATAATTTCCTGTAAATGATGAGTTTCATAGTATTCCAGTTTTTGAATTACGCCAAAGCGATCACGCAGCGGAGAGGACAGCAAACCGATCCGAGTTGTCGCTCCCACTAGGGTAAATTTCGGCAGGTCAATCCGAATCGACTTAGCCGAAGGACCCTTACCGATCAAAATATCAATAACAAAATCTTCCATGCCCGGATACAGAATTTCTTCAACTTGACGGCTCATCCGATGAATCTCGTCAATAAATAAAATTTCACCGTCCTTTAAGCTGTTTAAAACCGCCGCCATATCACCCGGTCTTTCAATCGCAGGTCCGGTGGTGATTCGGATTGGAGCGTTCATTTCTTCAGCAATAATTCCCGCCAGAGTAGTTTTCCCCAATCCGGGCGGGCCATACAGCAGGACATGGTCAAGGCTTTCTTTTCTGCTTTTGGCAGCCTCGATGTATATTTTCATCGTTTCCTTGACCTTGCTTTGCCCGACATAATCTTCGATTCTTTTGGGTCTAAGCGTTCCGTCAATGCCTCTGTCTTCTTCCATCAGACTGCCGGTAATAATTCGATCTTTCATCTTCCACAACTCCCTTGACATTTTGTATTCTATCTTTTAAGGCCTGCTTGCTTTTTTGCGGGATTTCCTTATCAACAGTTATTTTTAAAGCCTACTTTTTGCAAAGCAATGAAGGCTTTTACCCATTCCTTCGGAAACGATGGCGCCTACGCTTGCTTCGCAAGCGATGGGAACTTACGTTTCCTTCGGAAGCGATGGGGGCTTACGCTTGCTTCGCAAGCGATGGGGGCTTACGCTTCCTTCGGAAACGATGGGGGCTTACGCTTCCTTCGGAAACGATGGGGGCTTACGCTTCCTTCGGAAACGATGGGGTTACAACGATAGATAGCGGAGGGCTAGTTTTATCGTTTCCTCTAGGTTGTTTTCTTCGGATACTTTTTTTAGGGCGGCGGTGACTTCGGTTACGGAGTAGCCCAAACCGACCAATGCTTCTGTAGCCTCGGAGCGAATGCTGACAGGCAGGTCGGAAGCCATGGTAGCCGCCGGCGAGCTGCCTGCTCCAAGCTTTGATTTTAAACGATCCTGTAATTCTATCACCAGCTTGGAGGCAGTTTTTTTGCCGATTCCCTTGGCCGCAGAAATGCTGTCAACGTCATTTGCCAAAATAGCAAAGCGAAGCTGCTCCGGAGTCAAAAAGGACAAAATCGCCAGCGCCCCCTTCGGGCCGATGCCGCTGACGGTAATCAGCATACGAAAGATCTCCAAATCCTCCTTGGTCAGGAAGCCGAAAAGCTTTAAAATATCCTCCCGAACATAAAGCTCCGTATATATTTTTACCTCTTGATTTTTAGGCGGCAGCGCCGGAAGCACGGATAAAGGAACCTCTACGAGGTATCCGATACCGTTATTTTCAATAACGATTTCACTTTCGCTGATATGAACCAATTCTCCCTTTATATAATGTATCATCTTCTATCCATTCCTATGCCGCCAAAAAGGAAAGGCAAAATTTCCGCCTCTTAATTTCATTCTTTTCTGCTAAATCCTTGGAAAAAGCTCCTTATCCCTTTTTAGACCGCATATATCAGTTCTTGATTATGCAACTTTTTATCCCGCCTATCGCAAATGCCAATTGCCGGCCAGAGATTGCTCTCCTTTACTTTCAAAAGACGCTCCGGTTTTGTGTATAAAAAACGAACGCATCTCTGTGTTTTATATATTTTTGAAATTAAGGCCTTTGTATTCTTTGCTTTTAGGATATTCTTGCTCATGTTCAAAGGTTGTACGCTAATTATATCATATCTGAACAAGAAAAATCCAGTAGTTTTTTAGTCTTGGCTGCGAATCAATAGGAACTTTCCCCGACGAAGGCTTATTTTCCCCGTTTCCTTCGTCAATTGATTGCTGAGCAGCCAAGAAGCTTGATGTTGTTCAATTTTTTGGTTTTTCAGAGGATAGGTAAAGCCCTCCAGACTAAGTCCTTCCAAGACTTCCGATAGGGGCAGAATACTTAAATAGGGATATTTTTTCCTTCGTTTAAGCACAATCTCCTTTTCCCCAGCACAGGGCAGGATAATACATTTTTTTGTCCAAAAGCAAATCTCCATATGCTCCAAAAAGTCAAAGGCAATCCAAAAATTACTCAAGCTGTGATCTGTTCGGTCGCCCTCCGCGCCCAGCAGAAAAACTTCCGCTTTGCCTGATAAAAGGGTCGCTGCGCTCTGCTCCTGCCAGCTGCTTCTCTTCGGCACAATCTCAAATGAAATTGCCGCCTCCGCCCCCCTTGGGAGCGCCGAAGCTTCTTTTTCCTCCTTTTTAGCAGCATAATATCTGCTGCATTTTTTACAGCTTCGGCAGCGGGTACAGCAACGAGAGGTTTTTTCATCAGCCGGAGCTTGAAAAATCCGGTTCAGCTCGGAGAAGCTTGCCGGAATTCGTTCCTTGCTCCATTCGGAAAATAAATTTTCCGTACCGCCGCAAATCAAAAGCTCTGCCGCCTTAAGAGCCAGATAGGTATCGCTCACATCTTTTTGGGAAGAAAAACGAAAAATTTCAGTTTTTCCAGCTTTTTCTATCTGCTTCAAAGCTTTTTTCGAAATGGAATCCAGATCTCCCAATAAAATATGAGGTGTTTCCCGACTTTGCAAAAGGCTTTCTGCTCCGCTGTCTGCTGCAATCCAAACAATTTTTTCTGCTTTTTTCTTTAGTCTGGCAATCTGTCTGGAACTGACTCTTCCGCCGGCAACAATCCCATAGCAAATCGGCTTCATTTTCATTCCCCCTTCAAAAGGCGAATGGCTCTGCCGATATCCTCCGCTCCAAAGACTGCCGAACCTGCCACCAAAATATCCGCTCCGGCAGCAACAACACTCTCGGCATTTTCGGCATAGATTCCGCCATCTACTTCAATATCATAGCCATAGGCCTTCTCTCTGCGCCAAGCGTCGAGCCGCGCAATTCTCTCCAACGCCGAAGGAATAAAGGCCTGACCACCAAATCCCGGATTGACAGACATCACCAGCACCCGATCTGCCACGGGCAAAAGCTCTTCAATCATGCACAGTGGTGTCGCCGGATTTAAGGTGATACCGGCTCTTTTCCCATATTTTTTAATCTCCATAAGCAGCCGGTGCAGATGGAGGCTGCTTTCGACATGTACTGTAATCGTATCTGCTCCCGCCTTGGCAAAAGCGTCAATAAAATCCTCCGGACGTCGAATCATCAAATGCACGTCAAAGGGCTTTGCCGTGAGCGGCCGAAGCTGGCTGACAACCATTGCGCCAAAGCTGATATTGGGAACAAAGTTTCCATCCATAATATCAATATGAATCTCATCGCAGCCTGCCTCGTCAATTTGCCGAAGCTGCTCGCCCAGTCTGGTAAAGTCCGCCGACAAAATCGACGGCGCTATTTTTCGTATTTTTTTCATGGATATCCTTTCTGATGACGCGCTTTTCTCCGCGCCAAATCATCCCTTGCGACTTGCCCGATAAATTCCCCTTTGCATCAATTCATTTTTTATCTGGAGATAGTTGTCATAACGGCTTCGCCAAAGCTTTCCCTGAACGAGCGCTTCCTTGACGGCACAGTCCGACTCCTGATCATGCAGGCAATCCAAAAATTTACATTTCCTCTGATATTCCGCAAATTCTGGAAAAAAATTGCGCAGCTCCCGATAGTTCGTTTCATACAAATCAAAAGAGGTAAACCCCGGTGTATCAACGACGAAGCTTTTTTCATCAATCGGCAGCAGCCCGACATGACGGGTGGTATGCTTGCCGCGCCCAATTTTTTGACTGACAGCGCCGGTTTCCATGACAATCTCGGATTGCCAGAGATTGACCAGCGTTGACTTTCCCGTTCCCGAAGGTCCGGCTAAAACCGTAGTTTTTTCGGAAAGCAGTCCACGCAGCTCATCAACCGCCGAGTGCAGAGCCGAAAAAAGGTAGACGGAATAACCGATCTGTTGGTAATGGGCAATAAAATCCAACTCCTCCGTTTTCAAATCCGCCTTATTAAAGCCTAGAATCACTTCCATATTTTTTTGCTCCAGCATAACCAAAAAACGATCCAGCAGATTCAAATTGGGCTTAGGTCTTTCTACGGCAAAGAGCAGCAGCACCTGATCTACATTCGATACCGGCGGTCGAAGCAATTCATTTTTTCGGGGAAGAATCTTTACGATAAAGCCCTTGCCCTTTTCTCCTGCTACCTCCAGCTCCACATCATCCCCAACCATCAGATTTTCTCCGGTTTTGCGAAACAATCCTCTGGCTCTGCATTCAATAAGCTGATCTGAAGTCTGTACATAATAAAAGCCGCCGATCCCCTTTATGATTTTTCCTTTCATCCGCTCCGGTTCCTTTCGCCTAGATAAAACAAGCCCTGCCCCAAAAGGTCATTCTGGTAATCATTCCTCGGTAAACACGAGCTGCCGCGTATATTGCTTTACACCGTCCAAATATACTGTGATAATACCTGTTCCGGTCCCCTCCGCCGAAAGCGTCAGAGGGAATTGGTCAATTCTCACTTCTTCCTCCAGCAAAGTTTTTTCACTGCCACTCTGAGTCAGCGTCACCTTAATCACACCGCTCTCCTGAACAGGGCCAAAAGGAGAATTGATTCGGAATTCCACCTTTTTGGAAACAAATTCCTTTCCCAAACTGACAGAAAGGTCGATGGATGAGCCTTTGACCACCTTGTTGCCCGGCGCAATGCTCATCATGATAACGCGTCCTTTTTCATAATCATCGCTGTAATGCTCTTTTATATTGACAATAAAGCCCAGCTCTGTCAATTGAGCAAGTGCCTCCTGCCTTGTCGAATTAATCAGCGGGGGTACCTCAACCAATTCCACCTCTGCTCCCTTACTGACATAAATTGTTACAATGCCTCCTTTAGGCAAAAGGCTTTGAGCTGCCGGCGACTGACGAAAAACGCTTCCAATGGCCGCCGTATTGTCATTTTCTAAAATCTGTTCTACTGAAAAGCCCTGCTCTCTTAGCTTTTTCTCAGCTTCGGTATAGCTGAAATTGAGAACATTCGGCACGCTTAGCTCCTCTAATCCCTTACTGACAATAACGCCAATAATCGAGTCCTTTTCTACGCTTTCCTGTGCCGGAACACTCTGCTCGACAATATGGCCAATCATGATCTCTTCGCTATATACATAGCCCTCTATCGCATATTTTAGCTCCGGATAACGAAGCGAAAGCTCCTCCACATTCATATTGATCAGATTGGGAACCGCCACCAGCTTCGGTACCCAGCGGGAAAGATTCGCCGGCACAATAATCGCCGTCAATATCGCCACCAAAACAAATGCCGATGCAATTGCCGACCAGCGAATCAGCCTTTCGTAGGGATCCTTTTCTCCGCCAAAATCCTGATATTCCGCTTTGCTCCAGATTTGCTTGATTTCGTTCTTGGGAATCATCAGCGTCGGTCCAGAATCGTTATTGGTGTATTCGATGATCGCCTCCGGATGCTGGTATGCCGCCTTCAGATCGGTCAGCATCTCCTTTGCCGTGGCATAGCGATTGATCATCTTCTTTTCAGCTGCCCTATAAATAATAGTTTCAAAATTACGGCTGATTTCCGGATTCTTTTCACATATTCCCGGAAGCTTTCCGTCCAAATGCATTAGCGCAATATTGACCGGATTATCTCCATTGTACGGCACCTCGCCGGTCGCCATTTCATACATGGTAATGCCGAGCGAATAAATATCGCTGCATTCCTTCTGCACCAAGCCCTTAACCTGCTCCGGAGAAATGTAATGCACCGATCCGGTCAAGGTTTCGTTCATATCTATTGTTTTATCGGTAATGACATGCGCAATCCCGAAGTCCATCACCTTGATTTTATTGTTTTTCGTCCAAAAAATATTCTGCGGCTTGATGTCCCGATGAATAATATGATTGTTATGCGCATGGGAAAGCGCCGCCAATACACTGGAGGCAACATGATAAATTTCCGCTTCAGTCAGGCGGGCATTTTCCTTTATTACCTTTTTTAAGGTTTTTCCCTCCAAATATTCCATTACAATATAGTGAAAGTTCTCCTCATCGCCAACGTCATATACCGCCACAATATTGGGATGGGAAAGTCCGGCAGCTGCCTGCGCCTCTACCTTAAACCGCTTTACCAGGTTTTCATCCTCGCATAATTCCTGCTTTAAAATCTTAATCGCCACATAGCGGTTCAGCTTATGGCATTTTGCCTTGTAAACATCGGACATCCCGCCGGTGCCGATATTTTTTATAATCTCATAGCGATTATTGATCAAATCTCCCTTTTTCAGCATATTTCGTCCTCGCTTTCCTTTTCATTTTTTACGAGTACGAGCGTAATATTATCACTCCCGCCATGCGCCAGCGCTTCTCGAATCAGTTTTGGCGCCAGCTCCTTCAACTGCTTCTCCTGCTCAAAAAGCTCCTGCATCTCTGTTCTGCGCAGAAAATTGCTAAGGCCGTCTGTACAGAGCAAGAGAATATCCTCTTCCTGCGCGGGAAGTGTATACAAATCAACGGTCAGCTCGTTTTCAATTCCGATTGCCCGACTGATTAAATTGCGATTTTTATGAACAAAGGCCTCCTCCTCGGTAATTGCTCCAAGGCTTTGCAGCTCCTGAACCGGCGAATGATCCTTGGTGATTTTCGTCAAGGTGCCGTTGCGATAAAGATAGGCTCGGCTGTCACCGACATTAGCAATCAAATACTCGCCGTGGCAAACCGTCAAGCCGACCAGCGTTGTTCCCATTTGATAGCAATTATCATTTTGGCTGCCATAGGCATAGACCTTCTCATTGGCGTAGCGAAAAGCCTCGCGCATCAGTTCGCCGCCATTTTTCTCGTCATGCTCACGGCAATACCCTACAACCGACTCTATCGCCATTCGGGAAGCAATTTCTCCAGCCTTATGCCCACCCAAGCCATCGGCGACCAAAAACAAATTGGTCAGAGCCCCCAGCGGCGCCTTAGTAAAAAAATAATCGTCTTCGTTGATCTCCCTGCCATTTCCGATATCCGTCAACCCTATCACTTGCATATCTCTTCCTCTTTTTTCCTAAGCTGGCCACAGGCCGCGTCAATGTTCTTTCCTAATGTCCTTCGCAAAGAAACCGGAATTCCGGCATTTTCCAAATAATTTTTAAAGGCATACTGCCTTCTTTTCTCGGACGCTCGCTGACTTTTTCCATCCACCGGATTAATCGGTATCAAATTGACATGACATAGCATTCCCCGACAAAAATCAGCCAATGCAGCCGCGTCCTCCAGCCGATCGGTTTGTTCCTCAATCAGCCCGTATTCAAAGGTAATCCGGCGACTTGTTTTTTCTACATAATAAAGACATGCTTCTTTTAATTCTGCCAGCTCGTACCTTCTGGCAATCGGCATAATTGCCGCTCTTTTGGCCTGATCAGCCTGATGCAGGCTGACCGCCAGATTGACCTGAAGTCCCAACTCGGCAAATTCTCTTATCTTTGGAACTATGCCGCAGGTAGAAACCGTAATATGCCTTGCCCCCAAATGGCGCCCCTTGGGATGATTAATCAGCTCTACAAAGCGCAGAAATTCCTCAAAATTATCAAAAGGCTCTCCCATTCCCATAATCACCACTGAATGAATCGGCCCAAAGCGCCTTTCAGCCTCATATACCTGAAGCAGCATCTCTGACGCGCTTAGCTGCCGGCTAAGCCCGCCCAAGGTTGAAGCGCAGAAGGTGCAGCCCATGCGACAGCCAACCTGTGAGGAAATGCAGAGCGCGCCGCCATATTCATAATCCATTCTGACTGTTTCGGCGTATTCCCCATCAGAAAAGCGATATAAGAGCTTTTTTGTTCCGTCCTCCTTGTCGGTCTGCACCCGCGCCAGCTCTGCCGCAGGAATCCATCCATCCGTTGCCAGCCTCTCCCGAAGCTGCTTCGGCAAATTTTTCATTTCCTCAATATGTAAGACCTTTTTTTGATGCAGCCATTCAAAAATTTGAGAAGCCCTGAATTTTTTTTCACCGATTTCCTGCACCCATGCTTCCAGCTCCGGAAGTGTTTGATTTAATAAATTTATTTTTTGTGCTTTCATAGATACTCTTTCGTTTTGGTTTTAAATATAAAGGGAAGGCTCATTCCGCCGGCAAATGTTCTCAACACTCAAGTGCCGTCCCTTCCCGCGCCGGCAGCTTCTTTTTATGCAGCTTGGCGATAAAAAAGCCATGCAGCTCTCCCGGCAAGATTTGCATCATTCCCTGCTGACGAATCAAAAAGCCTTGCTCTACAAGCCTTTTGGCCGCTTCGGTTTGAAAAATCGGATCGGTAAAAAGCTCGCACAGTTCCCATTCCCTATGCTCCCTCAAAAAGCTCTCCACCATTTCCCGATTTTCCGCCGGCAGAATTGTGCAGGTACTGTAAAATAAATACCCGCCCTCCTTAACACATTTTGCCGCCTGAATTAATATTTTCCTCTGAATTTGGCAAAGCTCCTGAATTGACTGCCTCGTCAGGCGATATTTGACATCCGGCTTACCGGACATTACCCCCAAGCCAGAGCAGGGCACGTCCGCCAGCACGCAGTCCGCCGGCTCTTTCATCAAGCTATCGGGCCTAGCTGCATCCTGAACACAGACTCTAATATTTTTCAGCCCCAGTCGGCAAATATTTTCTCGAATCCTTTCCGCCTTTTCCTCGGTCAAATCGGAGGCTATAAGCTGCGCTTCCGGCAAAAGCTCTGCCAAATGAACGGATTTCCCGCCAGGCGCAGCGCATAAATCATAGATCAGCTTCGGCTTTTCCTTTGCCGCCAAATAACCGACCAGCATGGACGATTCATCCTGAACCTGCAAGCAGCCTTTTTGAAAAAGCGCCTCAGCCTTTACATTGCCGGTATATTTTAGAACATTGTCAAATAAAATTCCTCCGATTCGGATATTTCCTTTGTTTTTTTCCAAAAATTTATCTCTTTCCGCCATGGCCTCCGCTGATTCTCCAATCAGGCGCAGCGATTGCGGCAACTGCTCCAGCGAGTTGTCCAATACGGCTTGGACGATGCGGCGCGGATAGCTCTCCAGCAAAAGCTCAATCAGCTCCTGCGGAAAAGAGTAATAAGACTGCCAATCCTCTTTTTTCAGCTCCTGTAAATAGCTCTCTATTCCCTCTCGATCAGCCGCCGCTTTGCGCAGCAGCGCGTTGATAAAGGGCACAGCGCGAAACTCTCGCTTTTTTTTGGCCAGCTCCACCGCTTCATTGACAATTGAGTATTCCGGAATCTTATCCATAAAAATCAGCTGATAAAGTGATAATCTTAAAATAATAAGAACTGTCCGACTCAGCTTCTTCAGACGCAGCGTAGAATATCGGCGAAGCACCTTATCCAAGGTGTATTCCCGCTCTAAACAGCCCTGCGCCAGCCGTTTGATAAAGGCCTTTTGCGCCGCGTTCAAAAAGGAATACCTCTCCAGCCTTTCCTGAAAAATAACTTTCAAAAAGCGATTTTCCGACTGCTCCGCCAATATTTCAAATACGATTTCTCTTTCTTTTTTCATTTTTTCCCTCAAAATCAAGCTTTCCCTGCACGGCTGCTTTGATTCCTTTCTCTCCGAAAAAGCCTTCGCTTCCCCTTTCGGCTCCGAGTGTCGATCCGTCATATCATTCTCCTAAAATCTCGCCCGACAAAAGCTCATGCCCATTCAAAAAGTCTGCCGCCTTCAATCTTTTCTTCCCCTCTAGCTGTAATTCCTCGATTAAGACCGAGCCTTTCCCGCAGGCTACTTTAATTCCTGCTTCGCCGACTGCTAAAACCTTGCCTGCCGTTTCTTTTGATTCCTCTGTGGAAAGTGCTCTGACCTGCCAAAGTTTCAGCAGCTTGCCCTGCCAAAGAGTATAGGCGCTTGGCCAAGGGCTTAAACCTCGAACATTACGGCTAATTTCCTCGCTATTCATGCTCCAGCTAATCTTACCCATTTCCTTGGTGATTTTTCCGGCATAGGAAACATCGCTTTCCGGCTGTGGCTGTGGAATAAGCTCACCCGCCGCAAGCCCCTTAAGGGTATTGACACAAACTGCTGCGCTTAGCTCTGCCAGTCTGTCATGAAGCTCACCCGCCGTTTCCTCTCCGGTCAGGGGAATTTCCGCCTTTAGCAGCATATCACCGGTATCCAGCCCCGCGTCCATTTGCATGGAGGTTACGCCGGTCTTGCTCTCTCCGGCCAGAATCGCCGCTTGAATCGGCGAAGCTCCGCGAAATTTGGGCAAAAGCGAAGCATGCAAATTGATACAGCCCATGGGATAAGCCTCTAAGATTGCACTTGGCAAGATTAGTCCATAGGCGATGACCACGGCAATGTCTGCGGAATGCCCGCAAAATTCTTGAATGGCTTCTTCCTTTTTAAACGTAGCCGGCTGATAGACCGGAATCCCGTTTTCCAGAGCCAGCGCCTTGACCGGCGTAATTTCCGTTTTCTTTCCTCGGCCCTTGGGCTTGTCCGGCTTGGTGTATACACCGATCACCTCATGCTCGGAATCCAGCAGAGCTTGCAAAGTTGGCACGCTGTATTCCGGCGTTCCCATAAATACTATTTTCATAATGCACCCTAATCCTCAAAGTCTTCAAAATCCTCAATCTCATCCAGATCCTCCGGCACTTCCTCATCCTCCATGATATCCACATAGAGCTGGCCGTTTAAATGATCGTTCTCATGGAAAATCGCGCGGGCAAAAAGTCCTTCTGCCTTCACCAGCCGTTCCTCTCCCGTCAAAGTCAGAGTCTTGACCGTAACCCTCTGCGGCCGAATCACATAGCCTCTTTCATTGGGAATGCTTAAGCAGCCCTCTATATCCTTCTCCGTTTCTTCGCTGACCTCTATGATTTCCGGATTGATAAATATCTCTGGCCCGTCGCCTATGTCAATGACAAACAGCCTTTTCAGCACCCCGATCTGCGGAGCCGCCAAACCGACGCCATTGGCTTCATACATTGTTTCAATCATATCCTGCGCTAAGATTTCCAGCTTTTCGTTAAAAAGCTTTACTTCCTTGGCGCGCTTGCGCAGAACCTCATCGCCGATCGTTCTAATGTTTCGCAATGCCATACTCTATTTTTATTCCTTTCTGTTTTCGCTTCCGTTCTTTTTTACTTTTTCTGGTGTCTTTTTCTCCAATTTTATTGCTGCTCTCTTCAGTATTTTTTTGAGATTTTTCCTGTACTTTCAAGGCAGAGCGCCAAAAAGGCTGCCGTTTGCCGCACTTAAAACGAAGGGTTGATATCTAGGTACAGGACAAAGCCCAGTTTATCTATCCCTTTATTATATAGGGAAGTCATGATAAAAGTCAACTCCTTATGCCGATTTGCTTTCAATATTATATTTTTTCGATAAAGTCCTGCCTGTTTAAACAGATATGGCGATACTGGTCCCGTCAGCTCCATTTCCCACTGTCGCTGCCGAATCAACTGCTTCATCTCTCCGATCAGCCCCTTTGCCATGGCTTCGCATTTCGGCAGACTCTCATGAGCCACCGTAATTTCTAATATCTCGGAGAAGGGCGGATTGTTGAGCATCCGTCGATAGACGATTTCCTCCTGATAAAAGCTTTGATAATCCTGACGCACTCCAGCCAGCACAGCAAAGTGGTCGGGCGAATATGTCTGCAAAAAAGCCTTGCCCGGCTTTGCGCCCCGCCCCGTCCTGCCGATCATCTGCGTCAAGAGCTGAAAGGTTTTTTCCGCCGCTCGAAAGCTGTCCGCATAAAGCCCCTGATCGACTGCCAGTATTCCGGCAACCGTTACATTGTGAAAGTCAAGGCCTTTGGCAATCATTTGTGTTCCAATCAAGATCCCGCTTCGAGCATCGGAGAATTCCCGCAGCCTTTCGTCATGCCCGTGCTTGGCTCTGGTCGTATCATAATCCATGCGAATGATCGGCACTTCGGGAAATTTTTTTATCAGCTCTCTCTCTATTTTTTGGGTTCCCATACCAAAAGCTTTCAAATAAGAACTTCCACAGCTTGGGCAATTTCTTTGCCAGTCCTGCTGGTAGTCGCAGTGATGGCATACCATACCTTCCGGTTCCTTATGATAGGTCAAAGGAAGCTCACAGCTCGGACAGCGATAGACAAAGCCGCATTTGCGGCAGGATACAAATTTGGCATAGCCCCTGCGATTGTTCAGCAAAATAACCTGCTCCTGCCTTGCCAATGCCTGCTCGATCGCCTGCTCTAGCTCAGCGCTTAAAAAGGAGCGATTGCCTTTTTCCAGCTCCTTGCGCATGTCTATCAGGGAAACCTCAATGGGCTGATCTGTCAAGGCCTTTTGCTCCAGTCGGTGCAGGTGAAATCGCTTCTTTTCGGCATAGTAATAGCTTTCCACCGAAGGCGTTGCGCTTCCCAAAAGCACGGGAATGCCATAGAGCTTTCCCATTTTGGCGGCAACCTCGACCGCCTGAAATTTGGGTATCATCTCTGATTTATAGCTGCTTTCATGCTCCTCGTCAATGATGATCAGTCCCAGCTTATCCATCGGCGCAAACAAGGCCGACCTTGGCCCCAGCATGATTTTCAGCTCTCCGTTTCTGGCTCTTTGCCATTCCACCAGCTTTTCCCCTTCGGATAAACGGCTGTGAAATAAGCCGATGACATCTCCAAAGCGCTGCAAAAAGCGGCGAACCAAGGCAAAGGTCAGGGCAATCTCCGGCAAAAGCACGATTGCCTGCTTCCCCTCCTTCAGGACATCCTCAATCAGCTGAAAATATAGCTCTGTTTTGCCGCTGCCGGTAACGCCATGCAAAAGATGAATCCCCCGAAAATCCGCACGAATCTCCTGATAAACTCGCTGCTGTTCCTCCGTCAGCCGATACACAGGGCGATCGCCGCTTAGCTCTTGCTGATAGGGCGCTAAGACCGAAAGCTTTGCCTCCCGTCTGCCAATGATTCCATCCTCGACCAAAGCATCCAGCGCCGCTCGGCTATAAAAGCTCTGCTTCTTCAGCACTGGAAAATCCTGTTTTTTAAACTGAATAAAATATTCAATCAGATCTCGCCTTTTTTGATAACGGCCTCCTTTTTTTTCCTGAAAATATTTCTCCAAGGTCGCCGAATCTGCCTTTAAAAAATAGCTGATTTGCTTTTTTGCCTGTACCTGAAACGATGGCGGCAGCATCAGCTTAATTACGGAGACCAGAGTCGCTGTATAGTATTGCTTCATCCAAAGAGCCAGATCTATTTGCCGCCTGCTTAAAAAATGCTCCTCGGAAACATCCAAAATTGTTTTGATGGAACAGCCCATTTCTGGCGGAGCAACATCCGTTTCAATGACAAAGGCCTCTTGCACCCTATTACCTTTCCCAAAAGGAATCTGCACAATAGAACCGATCTCAATGCGAGCTTCCAGCTCCGGCGGAACGCGATAGGTAAAAAGCCGATCCAGAGCCTTCGCGCTGGATAATGCCGCTACATTAGCATACATATTGCCATCTCCTTTTCTCATTTCTGGTATCCTCCCCACAGCGCAGGCCTGCGCGGGTCTTTTCTGTCCTTACCTTGCTTTCCGGCGCACTTTTTCTAAAATCGACAAAAAGAGTGCCTTCGGCACCCTCTTTTATTATTCTGATTCCTGCGTTTTGTTTTCCTCTGGATAATAGATTTCAACTCTGCCTTTTCCCGCTTTTTTCGCCTGATACATCATATCGTCCGCCAATGTCATCAGCTCTTCGGCATTCTTGACATCCAAATCAGAAGAATAATGCACCACTCCGATCGAACAGGAAATCTGATCTGCTTTCTCAATTTTCACTTCTTCTCCAAGCAGCTCTCCAATCTCCGCCGCATAGCCGTTGACCTCTTGAATCTTGATCAGTATCCGCTCCGCCGTAGCAATCGCCGCCGCCATTTCCGAGTGATTGATGATGATAACAAATTCATCTCCGCCATAGCGCGCCGAAACATCCATTGCCCGAACATTATTTTGAATCAGCTCGGAAATGTTCTTCAAAACAAAATCTCCAATATCATGCGAAAAGTTGTCGTTATATTTCTTGAAATTATCCAAGTCTAAAAACAAAATAGAAAAGCTCTTGCCAGTGTCCTTTTGCGCTTCCAAAATCAAGTCATCCGTCAACTTCAAAAGCTCCTGCCGATTCAGCAGCTTTGTCAGCATATCAGTCATTGCCCGATAATGCAAATGATCATTATTGGCAGTCAAAGCGGCATTGATATCACTTAGCTCCTTATTTTTGGTGGCAATTGTTTTATTCAAATCCGACAATGCCTTCGTGCGATCTCGAATCAGCTTTTCCACATTGTAGGACTGCTCAACCACCGTTTCCATCAGCTTGCGAACCTGCTCCGCCATCTCATGGGCTTCCTCATCCGGCTTTGTTTCCAGCACGACATAACGGTTTCCAGAGTTAAAGGTCACCAGATCATTTTTCATTTTCGTAAACGGTCGGAGAAGTCCTTGGTATATATAGATCTGCCAAAAGCACAGCAGCGCTCCGCTCACGACCAAAAACAGCAGCTTAAGCCACAAATTCTCCGCTAAAAACTGCCAGAAGCTGGTTTCCAGCTGTCCGACCATAATCACCCAACCATCACTGATCTTGGTTTTTACAAAGGAAAGATAGACATTTTCCTGATCCTTTATCGTATAGCGGATTGTTCCCGAAATATTCTTATCCATAAGCTCGTTGAGCCGACTGATATCCTTATATCCTACGTCGCTTCCATGGTCAAGACGAAAATCCAAAATAATGTCCTGATTGCTGTGCAGGATTGTCTGTTTTTCCGAATCCAGTATCCAGGTAGAGCTTTCTTCCGATGCTTTGCCGATATTAAAGCCTGCGTTATTTAAATGCTCCTGCAAATTTTGCAGAGAAATCACGCCTACCAGGATTCCGCGCAGAATATTTTCTTCATTGCGAATCGAAGCGATCACCGAAAAAACCGGTTCCTTCGTATCTTCTAAAAACTCTACCTTAGTCAAAAGCGAGGTTTCGCTTTGCCCGACCTGAGCAAAAATTTTACGAAATTCACCCGGCGAAACACTACCCTTGCCATTTTCACCCAGCGTATTATAAGCGGAATCCACATAGTAAAGGTTTTTATAGATGCTGTAATTGACATTTTTGAATTCCGATATAAGCTTGATCTTTTGCTCGGCGGAATCCGCTACAGAAAATACATTTGCTAAAATACTAAACTGCTCATAGCGATCCGCCACCCACTGTCTGGCGATTTCCGCCCTAAGAACAGTTTGATTCAAATTTTTTTCTGTTTCGGAGTGTTGAAACTTCTGATATTCCATATAGGAGATCAGCAAAAAAAACACTGCCAGTACGGCAGATACAAAGATACAGCTCTGCCAGATCAGTTTATTCGGTTTTTTTCCTTTCTTCATGCCATCTCCTTTGGTAAAGTGGTTCTTAAAAATTTCCTTTGCAGCTCCGTTCGCCGGACGCTTCTATCTATTTTTTTATGTCTATTTTTCCCTGATACAGCTCATCTACCGAAACAGAGATTGCTTTTTTATCCAAAATATTTTTCTCCTCGACCAACTGGCGGGCGCGCTTGGCTGCCGCTATAATTACGGAATACCGACTTTTTAAATTAACATCGTCATTTCTGGCATTGATTACCGTCATTAAGTCAGAATAAGAAGGGTGCAGCATTTTATTCTTCTCCTTTCAAAATTTCATCAAATTCTTGGTGCAAGCGTTTCATCAACTGCTGCTTATCCGCCAGCTTGATTTTTTCAGCGCGCATGATGGCGATTACGTCCTCCACGCAGACCTCCAGCTGATTGTTTTCCACAATATAATCATAGTATATCATCTGCTCGACCTCGGAGCAAGACTTTTGCAGCCTTTTTTCAATAACTTCCAGCGATTCGGTATTGCGATTCAGGAGCCGCCTTTTTAAAATCTCGACCTTCGGTGGCACAATAAAAATCAAAACTGCCTCCGGAGCGACCTTCTTCACCTGCAGCGCCCCCTGCATTTCAATTTCTAGGATGACATCAATGCCTTCATCCAGCTTTTCCTGAACAAATTTCTGCGGAGTTCCGTAATAATTCCCCAAATAACAGGCATACTCATAAAGCTCCTCTTTGGCGATCATATCTTCAAATACTCTTTTTTCCAAAAAATAGTAATGCTTGCCATAGACCTCGCCCTGGCGCGGCATTCTGGTTGTTGCCGAAACAGATAGAGCGACCTCCGGCTTGCGGTCAATCAGCGCCTTGACAACAGTTCCCTTGCCCGCTCCGGAAAAACCGGAAATAACATATAGCTTTCCTTTATTCTTCATCTTCCGAAAATTCCTTTCCTTCGATTCTTCCTACAATCGTTTCAACCTGTAGAGCACTGGCAATCAAATAGCCGTCTGACATAACTACCAGACTCCTAGTCTTGCGGCCAGCGGTAGCGTCGATAAACGTCGAATTTTCCTTAGCTTGGGCAATCACTCTTTTGATTGGCGCTGCATCCGGCTTAATCAAAGCAATAATTTTGGAAATTACCACGACATTTCCATATCCAATGTTCACAAATACCTTATTCATCTCGATCACTCAATATTCTGAATTTGCTCTCTGATTTTTTCAATGCTCGTTTTCAATCCGATAGCAATATTTTTCATTTCCATATCTATCGACTTGGAGGCGATTGTATTGACCTCTCTGTTCATTTCTTGAACTATGAAATCAAGCTTTTTCCCGACGGCGCCGCCCTCCTTCAATACATCCTCCAAATGAACGGTATGCCCGCTTAAACGAACAATTTCCTCATCTACCGCAAGTCTGTCCGCCATTATCGCCGTTTCCGTTATAATCCGGCTCTGCTCAACGGCTTCTCCTTGAAGCAGCTCATTTAGCCGATCGGTCAGCCTTTGCCGATAAAGCTCGACGGAACGCTTTTCCAAAGCAGGAAGCAGACTTATCTGTGAATGAATCTCCGCCAGCTTATGAAAGATATCGTCCTGTAAAATGCTTCCCTCTAGCGCTCTAGCAACAATCACCTTATCGGCTGCCGCCTCTGTCACCTCGGCAACAAATTCCTCTAAAAATTCATCCGCTTCCGTTTCCTCCTCCGATAAAAAAAGCTCCGGCAGCGTCAAAAACTTCGAGATCGACAGATCGTTTTCCAAATAAAGCTCCTGCGACATCTTTAGCAACTCCGACAAATATTTTTGTGCCAAGGGTCGATTATAGCTGATATTGGTAGCTTCTCCTTCGGCATTTTGGTATTGGACGAAAACCTCCAGCTTTCCACGAAGCAGCTTATTTTTCAGTTGATTCTTTACCTTATTTTCCAAAAAATAGAGTTTTTTGGGCAGGCGCATTGTAATCTCGCAATAGCGATGATTTAACGAGCGAATTTCTACCGTCATGCTTTTGCCGTTTTTTATCTGGGTTTCCGAACCAAATCCCGTCATGCTTCTAATCATACTCACTTCTACTCCTAACCGGCGAAACAAAAAATGATGTACCGCCTCCTATAAAAAACAAAAGCACAGAAGGTTAACTTATAGTATCATAAAACAAACTACAAGTCAACCTTTTCTATATATTTCAACCTAGATATTTAACGGTAAAAAAGACCTATTTTT
>JBGZBY010000055.1:0-7715 GCA_041844915.1 Eubacteriales bacterium | reverse complement strand
TCTTGTATTTTTCTTTAGTTGTGATATACTGGTTAAAAGTTCAATATATTGATGTTTTGGACATAGGGTATCTTATTGAAAATTCAGTACTTCCAAGTGAGGCAGCAGTTTATGAAAATATTAGTTCTGGCGGACGCCGAATCTACTTATATTTGGGATCATTTTAATCCCGAAAATTTCGCCGATATTGATCTGGTTATTTCCTGCGGCGATTTAAAGGCTTCCTATCTTTCCTTCATTGTGACAATGATCAATGCTCCGCTTCTTTATGTTCACGGAAATCATGATTCGGATTATTTGCGGAATCCCCCACTGGGATGCGACTGCATCGATGATCGGGTCGTGTCTGTTAAGGGGTTGAAGATCATGGGCTTAGGCGGATCATATCGCTATAAACCAGGCCCTTTTCAATATACAGAGGCAGAAATGAAAAAAAGAGTAAAGACGATTTCCCGGCGCATCGAAAAGGCCGGTGGAATTGATTTGATGGTCACGCATTCTCCTGCTTTGGGAATGTATGAAACGACAGATCTGCCGCATCGAGGCTTCGACAGCTTCAATCAGCTGCTGGAAAACTACAAGCCTTCTTATTTTCTGCATGGTCATGTTCACTTGAATTATTCCCATAAAATGAAGCGGCAGCAGCAAATTATGCAAACCACCGCTATCAACGGGTATCAATACTATATTTTTGAATATGAGCCAAATGGCTTCGAGTATAAAAGAAAATCAAGACTCATATCGCTTTTTTATCCCAAGTAAATCCAAAAAGGCGTCCTGTCCTTTCCGAATCGTAATATTTGGAATGCTGCCAAGGACGCCTTCTATCAAAAAGTCCATTGACATGATCTGCTGTCCCGTCATGGTTTTCCCTTCCTCTTGGATTTGATTTCCCTTATTGTCATAAATTGCACCGGAAAAAATCTGGAAATTTCCCTGCATAATCATTTTCTTCACAAATTCAAGCGTTTTTTTAAGCTCCGCCGGAATGAGATTTTGTGAGCAGAAAAACTCAACAACGCCGGAATTTAATCCCCACCAGTAATTGACGGCATTTTCTCCGGAACCAAATAATTTTGAGCGGCTGTAATCGCCGTTAATAATACTGATCAATATTTTTTCATAAAACACACCCCAGTTCCATAAGGGAATCGCCAGATATTGGTTGAAATCTTCTCTTGTCCTTCCGGATTCGCTATAGCGATTCTGAATAAAATAAAGACCCGTCGCCTGCAATTTATTCTTTAACACATTGGATTCCTGATGCATCACAATATCCGCCCCTAAACCGGAAAATTGCTCATCTGTGGCCTTAATCCTTTGCAGACAATCCTCCTTGCATTCGGAAACCCATTTTAAATAAACCTCGGCGTAGGGATTGACAAAGCGCGCGCCCAAGGTATAGGCATTGATTGAACTGATAAATTCGGGAATGGGATAGGTTGCCGCATAGCCAATGATATTGGTTTTGGTCAAAGCGCCTGCCACCATGCCGGTCAAAAAATGTGCCTCATAGATTCGCCCGAAATACGAACGCACATTTTGATAAGACATGGCTTCGGAGCAATTCAGGAAAATGGTATTTTTAAATTCCAGCGCCGCCTTAAGCGTAGAAAAAACAAAGGTCGGCGAAGTCGTAAAAATAACCTGAAAGCCCTTTTCCGCCACTTCTTTAATGGTTTCGTAGGCGCTTTCATCCTCCGGAACATTATAAAAGGATTCGGCGCTGATTCGATTCTCCAGCTTGGATAAAACATGATTTTTCCCCAGCTCATGCTGGTAAACCCATTCCGAATTCTCCTGATCTCCAGCATGAATAAAGGCTACGCGCAGGTGCTTTCTGGTTGCCGCAAAGGGGTTTAGTTCAGATAAAAAGGTCGATTTTGGTTCGGCCTCCTTTTCTTGAGTCAGATCAAGCTGTCTGGGACGGGATAAATTCTCCAATTCCGTCCATAGAACTTTCATCTGCTTAGCAATCTGCGAATTGACAATCCCTTTATCGTAGCCGTACACGTCCAAATAATGCAAGAAAGCATCTCCTGTTGTAATGGGCAGAGAATTGCCATTCAGCGAATGATATACGCTGCGAAACTGGAAATAAAAGGAGGTAAATTGCATAAGATTTTCTCCGTTCCAGTTGTTCTTTTCAATATAGCGATAGCATTTCGGAAAATTGCCCAGCTTAGAGAACCATAGATAATTAATCTTGGTCTTTTTATAAAAATCCAGATACTGCCGATAAATTTTCAGCTCCTCCGAATCATAATCAAATTTCGGCACAAGCCGAATCACCTTCGCCATGATCTGAACGGCCTTGTAATACTTTAAAACGCTTACTCTTTTGTTGCCCTCCAGCACATAGTAGCGTCCCAGATATTCATAGGCAATAATCGGATCTCGAATACCTTCTTCATTATGCGCCTGGCAAAGCGCAATCCATTTGGAGGCAAATTCCGTTTCCATATCCAAAAGAGGCATAAAACTGCGGGAAAAGGAGGTAGAGCGCCCTTGATTTTTGGTTCCCGCAATTTTTTTTACCATAATCTCCTGCGTTTCCAGCTCGACCTCCGAAAGAATTCGATCCGAAGGAACACTTTGCTCCAACGGTACCAGATATGGACTTTCTCCTCGCATTCTGGCTCGATTGGCTTCTCTCATTCCACTTCGTCTTGCCGCTTCATATTCCGATAAATAAATATTATTATCCATGCTTCCCCCTTATCAAGCAAAGCGATGCTACTCTGTATCTTACCTCTTTTTTTGCGTCAAACCTATACAGAAGCCGCAAAGGCTGCTGCAAGTATAAGTTTAGCGGCAGCCTTCGGCAAAGTTATTCTTTATTCACTTTTTGACACACCATAATGTCCGGTGACCGATCTTGGCGCGAAGGAGTAAATCCCCTTCAGAATCTGTTCATTCGGCTCAATAAAAATCCGCGTTTTCTTATGATCAACATCATAGGTCAGGGCGTAGAGCTGCTCTGACGGTAGACCAGAGGAAAAATCCAGCACCTTGTCAAAGCCCTTCACTGCCTGCTCCTTGCTTTTGACCTTTTCCATACCAAGCAGCTTTCTGGTATCAATGGTAATTGCCCGCTTTCTGCGCGACTGATTGTAGATAACATCAATGTCCATTTCGCCATTGGTGAAGGAATATTCAAATTCTTGGCTTAGTCTACCGCTTAAAAAAATCGCGCCCCAAATGACCAGCACCGCCAGCATGACTCCGATATACGGCACAAAGGTCGTCAAGGCAAAGCCCAAAATAATTGCTCCACCCCAAATAGCTGCCATTTTCAAGGTATCGACAGAGGTCTTTTGTTTTTTTACCAGCTGTTCGTTAAATACATCATTCATAATCTTAATATCCCTCCGGATTCTTGCTTTGCCAGTTCCAGGAATCTCGACACATATCCTCTAGGCTTTTCCGAGTTTGCCAGCCAAAAAGCCGCTTGGCTTTTTCCACATCAGCATAACAGGAGGCAATATCTCCCGGACGGCGATCGGCAATTCTATAGGGAACAGGTACCTGATTCACTCTTTCAAAGGCTTCAATTACCTCAAGAACCGAAAAACCATTGCCCGTTCCGAGATTGACCGCTTCCACTCCCTTATGTGCTTCGCTGTATTTTACTGCCTGCACATGCCCGTCCGCCAAATCCGTAACATGAATATAATCTCTAACGCCGGTACCGTCGGGTGTATCATAATTATTGCCGTAAACCGTTAAAACCTCTCTTTTCCCAACGGCCACCTGAGTTAAGTACGGCATCAGATTATTCGGAATGCCATTCGGATTCTCGCCGATCATACCGCTTTCATGAGCGCCCAAGGGATTGAAATAGCGAAGCAGAACAATGCTCCATTCCTTGTCGGCGGTATAGACATCCCGCAGAATGATTTCAATCATTTGTTTTGTCCAGCCATAGGGATTGGTTGCCGAGGTCGGCATATCCTCTTTAAACGGTACAGGATTATTCATGCCGTATACTGTCGCCGATGAGCTGAACACGATTTTTTTCACACCGGCCTCCTGCATGGCTTCCAGCAGGGTCAAGGTTCCGGTAATATTGTTGTGATAATATTTCAGCGGAATACTGACCGACTCTCCGACCGCCTTTAGACCAGCAAAGTGAATGACAGATTCTATTTTATTTTCCTTAAAGACAGAGCGCAGCTTTTCCTTATCCAAAATATCGCCTTCAATCAGAGGAATGCTCCTCCCCGCTATTTTTTCTGTTCGTTTTACCGCTTCCGGAGAAGAATTGCTGAAATTGTCGTAGATAATGACCTCATAGCCCGCTCGAATCAGTTCGATACAGGTATGAGTTCCGATGTAGCCTGCGCCGCCGGTTACTAAAATTGCCATAATTACCTCCTGCCATCGCTATCTTTAATGTTTGAGATTATAAAAATATAATCTAATTCTTTGAAATTATAGAATACCACTGATAAGCGATTCTGTCAATCCATCCGCAGAAAATAATCCAAGCCGGCCAAGTCCAAAAGCTATTTGACCCAAATCGGGCTGCCGACCACAACATTCTCATCCTCCAGCTTAATCCTCAGGTACAAATACGCTCTTTCCGAAAACAAGGCCTCCGGCAATCGGATATCTGCTTCCCAATAGGCTTGCGCCACCGGAATTTTCTGATAGAGATCGCCGTTTACAATCAGCGAAACGGAACGGATGGGCGTCGGAGAAACAAGCTCCGCATGAAGGCAAAGCTCCGCCGGCTGCGACTTTTCCTGTCCTTTTGGCAAAGTCAATTCTTCTCCCATTCCAGCATCCTCCAGCCGATAGTCCAAATATACTCTGGGATGTGTTGTCGCATAGCTGCGCCGCTGCCTTAAGCCCTCATAAATACCCTCTCTGGTCAGAGAATCGGCATACACCGCCGTCAAGCCTCCATGTCCCGGCATCGAATCATGATCATCGCTGCCAGCTGTTATACCCCAATGCTTTCCTCGGCTTAAAAAGGAGATAACATCATTTTCCGGAATATTGGACATGGCTTTGAGCAGCATGGGATTTTGGGGATATTCAAAACGTCCCCACTGCGCCGAATAAAATTCGCACAAAACCTCCGCCGGATCGTTTGCCTCCCAATTTGCCAAATCAAATCCGCTATGCTTCTGCTCTTGCTGATCCTTCATTGGCCTGCCGCCGCAATAGCGGTGAAAGTGTGGAATGGACAAATATTTTTTGCCCTGATAAAGCCGCCAAATATCATAAATATCCTCCGCCCCCGCCGGATACTCAAAGCTCGCCATATCCTCGGCAAAAAAAACCACCGTATCGCCGCGCTTACTGTGCAACTCAAATCCCGGAAAAGTAACAAAGCGCTCCGGCTCATAATACTGATCGGAGATCCGGCGAATTTCTTGCCAAAGCCTCGGCGTAATATTTAGGCGTTCATTGTCATCAAAGACGAAGGTCTGCTCGACCAAAGCCACAAAATCCAGTTTGGCCGCTTCCTTAGCAAAATGATACGCATCCTGCGGACAGGCTCCGTTATTGTTATCCCGAATATTGGGGGTCAGAACTGTATGGCAATGGGTATCTCCCCAAAAAACCGGCACAGCCCCAAGTTTACAGCAAAAGACCGCCTTCTCCGTCAGCAAATCGGAGCCTCGGCAATCAATCTCGTAAAAGCCTTCCTCTGAAACACGGAAGGAATTTCCCGAAAGTACCGCTTCCTCTCCCGTTTTCAAATTGCGCAGAACAAAGATCGGCGCGACCGCAGCGTTCCAAAGCGGATTATAAAAGCGATCGCTCACCGTATAGCGAAGCTCATATTCCCTTTCCGGCTGCACGCAAACAGGAGCGCTTATCGTCAAATAATGGCCCCTCTCCGGTACAACCTTGACCGGAGGAAGAATCCTCTGCTTTTGGTATTCTCCCTTTCCTTCCGCATCCAGTGAAAATTCGTAATTTAAAAAGGTACCCTCGGCAAAGGTCGCATGATGCGGCGCTCTGGTCGGAGCCGCACAGCCCCTTAGCCACATCCGATCCGTTCCCCCATAGCATATGCGAAGCACGCTGCCTGCTTTCCATACTTCCTCCGCCCGAATCCAGGCAATCCGGTCGCTGTCTTTCCAGCGCAGGATATGGGTAAATTCTGTTGCGATTTTTTCAATCCCAGTGGACAGCAGCGCATCCTCTTCCTCAAAATATGCGTATAAAAAATGCGGCTGCCAATAGTCGATATTCTGCACATATTCGATTGACCGCTGATGAGCGTATGCAGGAAATAAAATGCGAATACCGCCCCCCTTAGCGATCGTTTTTTTTAGCTCAAAACGAATCTGCCAGCCGATTTCTCCATCCGCTGTTACCTCTTTGGGAATCTCCACAGTAAATACTCCGTATTCGTTGGTTAATATTGTTTTATTCATAATACTCCTTTATTCTCTATTGCTTTTTCCCTAAAGCCTTGGATTAAAAAAACTAAAAATGAAAAAAGGGAAAGCTTTAAATCCTTTTCTGCTGTCAAAGCCTGACTGCCTTGTCAATACAGTATTACTAGTCCAATCAATAAAGCCTGCACAAAACTCATATCCTTGCCTCCTTCATTCCTCGTAATCCTCCGAAACATCCGGTGCTACTTCAAACCGAAGCATTGCTTCTTTGCCTGCCGTTACACTTTCCTTGGCAATAACAGAAATATTTTGCTCCTTTGCTCTTAGCATATAGCCATATAAAACCGCCGCTACATTGGCTCCTCCGATCACTTCCATTTCCTTGTTACCCTGCATTTTCGTCCGAATCGCTATATTAAAGGGAGTGCCGCCTACCAAATCAGCATAAACCAATATTCCCGTACAGTCAGATAATTTTTGCAGCGCGACCTTCAATTTGTCTGTCAGCTCATCCATCGAATCATCTTGAAAAAAATTGACAAGCTCCAATCCCTCGGCCTTGCCAATTAGCATTTCCAGGCTGCTGCCAATCCCCTCGGCAAAATGATCATGACCCATTACAACAATTCCTACCATATCGCTTTCCTCCTTATCGCATATTGTTTCATTGCGTATTGCTCCGCGCTATCCAATCGCCCCGTCGCTAAAGCCGTTTTTAAGATAACTTTCGATATCGCGAATATATAGGCAGATACTGCAAGTCATCAAAAAGCCATCAAAATAATTTATTATTTGTACTTTATTTTTTTATCTTTTCTTTTAATATATTCCTTTTTCTCTACAATGTCAATACATATTGTTTCTTTTGTATTGAACTTTCTTTTGAAACAGGCCTTTATCTATTTTTACAGAGCTTTTATCCTGTTATGTTTGTTGAAAGCAGCATAAAACCAAGGCTTCATACGAAAAAGGCAAAGCGCGTGCCGCTATGGTATGCCATCTATATGGTCTTTCTGCTGCTTTTAACTCAATTTTTTTATCTTAAACAAATGAATCTTTTAAATATTTTCTGTGGGAAAAGGTATAGCCTATATGGGCAAGCGAGAGGTAAAATAGTTGCTGGCCGGGTACAAAAAACAAAAATATTTCAAAATGTATTGTCATTTGCAAAAAAATATTTTAAAATGGTGTATGCAAGCACAGAACATGGTAAAACAACATAGATTGAAAAGGATCAGGGGATTTTATCTGCTCATGATATTTTTGCCGACTTGCCGCTTCCTGCTCTTGTCAGGACTGTCTGCCTTGCCAGCTGAGGAATGTGGCGGTCTAGGCTTATCAGAAGGAAGATTT
>JBGZBY010000054.1:0-3231 GCA_041844915.1 Eubacteriales bacterium | reverse complement strand
GTATCAGCATGATATGAATCAAAAGACCTTGGGAGAAGCGCTGTACGGCGTGGTGGAGGATACGGTCAATAAGGTGGGAGTCAATGTCAATACGGCTTCGGCTCCGCTGCTTTCTTATATTTCCGGTATTTCCGGCAAGGTAGCAAAAAATATTGTGGCATACCGGGAGGAAAACGGCAAATATCAAAATCGTCGGGAATTGCTGAAGGTCAGCGGGCTGGGCAATAAGAGCTTTGAACAGGCGGCGGGCTTTTTAAGGGTGCCGGACGGCAGCGAGGCGCTGGACAACACCGGCGTGCATCCGGAGAGCTATTCGGCGACTTATCGTCTGCTGGAATACCTGCAAATTGGCGATATCCGGCAAGAATTTCAAAGCTTTCGAGAAAAGCGCAAAAAGCTTAAGGATATCAAGACGCTGGCGGGAGAATTAGGCATAGGGGAAATGACTCTGGAGGATATCCTCAAGGAATTGGAAAAGCCGGGAAGGGATCCACGCGAGGATATGCCGGCGCCGATTCTAAGACAGGATGTGCTGGAGATTTCGGATTTGCGGGAAGGGATGATCTTAAAGGGAACGGTACGCAATGTCATTGACTTTGGCGCTTTTGTCGATATCGGAGTGCATCAGGACGGTCTGGTACACATTTCGCAGATGTCAAAGAAATTTATCAAGCATCCGCTGGAGGTGGTGGCAGTCAATGATGTGGTCGAGGTCAAGGTGCTGTCTGCCGATCCGAAGACGAAGCGAATTTCCCTGAGTATGCTTTTGTAGAGAAATGGAGAGGATATGAAAAAAGAGTGGAAAATAGAAGTAAAGCTGACAGTGGAGGATATTTTTTTCTTTCTGCTGCGGCATAGCTTTTCCAGCTGGCAGGGAAAGCTGACGTGGGCTCTGGGGGTATTGGCGCTGATTGGCTCGCCGCTGGTGGCGGTGATATGGAAGGACGCGTTTACGGCAATCATCTTTTTGATTGTGGCGATTATGTATTTGGGCGTGTCGCCGCTGTCGCTTTATTCTAATGCCAAGCGGCAGATGATTTCCAATTCGGTTTTTAGAAATAAGATTGTATTTACCATAGATGAGGAAATGCTGCAGATCAAGCAATATACCGGCGAAGCCAAGCTGTTTTGGGAACAGCTGGAAAGGATTGATCTTGCCGGCCGGTTTTATCTTTTGTATGTTAATCGCAAGCAGGCTTTTATTTTACCAAAGCGTTTTGTGCCGGAGGGAGAAATAGAAAGCCTGGAGAGCTTGCTGAGAGAAAAACAGCAGGCCATGCAGTCAAAGCATGAGGATGGCGGCCAGGCCGGGAAAGATATCGCTGAAAAGGAAATGGAGCAGGCGGAGTCTTTTAGTGGCAGTCAGGTGCAGGATGAATCGGAACAGAAAAATCAGACCAAGCTCCTAGCTAAGAAAATTCAGCAGGAAAAAGAGCTGGCAGAAAAAAGACTTCTGCAAAAACAGGAGGTCAAAAGCGAAAGCAAAACCGAAGATAAAAACGAAAGCAAAAACAAAGGCGAGCAGAAAAAGAAAAATGCAAATCATCGAAACAAAAACAAGTAAACAGACATGGGAGTTGGGGCGAAGCATGGGCGAGAACGCGGAAAAGGGAGCGGTTTTTGCGCTGGTCGGAGATTTGGGAGCGGGCAAAACTATTTTCAGCAAGGGCTTTGCCGAGGGACTGGGCATTGCCGAGCAGGTTGCTTCTCCGACCTTTACGCTGGTCAATGAGTACCATGAGGGCAGACTGCCGTTTTTTCACTTTGATATCTATCGGATTGAGGAGGGGGAGGAGCTGGAAGCGATTGGCTTTGACGAATATCTTTACGGAGAGGGCGTTACCCTAGTCGAATGGGCGAATCGAGTGCCGGAGCTGCTGCCGCCGGAAACGGTCTGGATTCAGATAGAGAAGGATTATGCGCGGGGCGAGGATTACCGGCGAATCACCATAAAATAAACAGGAAAAAGCTGCCGCAGGAATTCTCTCAAGAACCTTTTTAAACAGGTGAGAAGGCGAATCCTGTCGGCAGCTTTTTCCTATCGCGTTATCCGGATATGATAACTCTTGCCGTGGATCTTAGTTTTTTACGATGTCATAGGGCCAATCGCTGATTCCGCCGAAATCATAGACATTTTGGTAGCCCAGAGCCAACAGCTTATTTGCGGCATTCTCGCTTCGGCGGCCGCTTCGGCAGTAGACCAGCAAGACGGCGGATTTGTCCGGCAGCTCCGCCGGAGCTTCCTTGCCAATGGTTTCATTGGGGATCAGAATGGCATTGGCGATATGGCCTTCGGCATATTCGGAGGCGGTACGGACATCGACGACGATGACTGTTTGCTCCTCCATCATTTTTTTGGCTTCTTCGGCAGAAATTTTGTGATAAACCGCTGTTTCTTCCGGCTTTGCTTCTTCTATGGAGCTTTCCTTGCCGTCTGCCGCCTGACTGGCTTTATCGGCTTCGGTGGCGCAGGCGCCGAGCAGCAGCATAGCGGCGATTAAGAATATGTTTTTTTTCATAAGCTTCTCCTTCGTTAAAAGTAGTATGATTTTCCGGACAGCGCAGCATAAAAAGAGCTGAGCTAAAAATCAATCCTATCATACTTAAAAAGAGCAGGGAAAACAAGCTTTTTTGCAAAAATTTAATAATTGATTTTAGGTTTAAGCATATAGTCTGCTTGGAGCAAGGAAATAAACAGAAGGGGAGTGAATACTGGTAAACACTAACGGTTTGAAAAAATCTTGAAAAGTAACTGTTAGTGCAAGTTGGTAAGCAGGAAACCGGTGTCAGGCGTTCGTGCAAAAGGGCGAAACTTAGAGATAGAAACAGTTGATAATTCCCAAAAAAAATGATATGATAAGTCAATAGGAAAAAAGAGATCGCAAGGAGGATTTATGCTGAAATATAAAAGAGTGCTGCTCAAGCTTAGCGGCGAAACCCTTTCCGGAGGAAGCACCGGGCGGTTTGACGAAGCGGCGACTTTAAAAGTGGCGGAGCAGGTAAAAAAAGCGGTGGACGAGGGGCTGGAGCTGGGCATTGTGATCGGCGGCGGCAATTTCTGGCGCGGACGCAGCAGCGAGGGAATGGATCGTTCCAAGGCCGATGAGATCGGCATGATGGCAACGGTGATGAATTGTCAGTATGCGGCGGCGGTTTTCCGTATGGTTGGCCTAGACAGTGTGATTATGACTCCATTTCCGGTCGGAACCTTTACCGAAGTATATTCAAAGG
>JBGZBY010000053.1:0-11187 GCA_041844915.1 Eubacteriales bacterium | reverse complement strand
GCTGCAAGGCTTGCCTTCTTCTGCTTTATTGCGGCACACACGCCTTTTGCTACTTTCCCTTGCAAATACCCTTTGCTTTCCCTGCCGGATTCTTTCGCCGGCTCTCCACGCCGCTGAACACTCTATCCCTTTCTCTTGGTTTCATTCTGGCGCAAGGCAAGCATTCTTTTATCCCCTTGCTCCTCAAAATTCTTCCTCACTGCAAGGCTTGCCTTCTTCTGCTTTATTGCGGCACACACGCCTTTTGCTACTTTCCCTTGCAAATACCCTTTGCTGTCCCTGCCGGATTCCTTCGCCGGCTCTCCACGCCGCTGAACGCTTTATCTCTTTCTTTCGGCTTCATTTTGGCGTAAGGCAAGCAGCCTTTTCAGCAATGCCTCATAAATCGGCTCGCTTCGGAAAAACTCCGCTGTCAGATATGCCGTAAGCACCACCACACAAAGGCTTATCGCATGAAAATGTACGCCCGTCATTTCTGCCACCAGCAGCACCGATAGAATCGGCGTCCGAATCACACCGCAGAGCACGCCCGCCATTCCCAAAACCATAAAATTGACATAATACTCGGCAGATATCCATCCAAAGCCTGCCAAAGCCTCCAGCACAATCGCGCCAGTCACCCCGCCGATAGCCAGTACCGGCAGAAAAATACCTCCCTGCGCCGCACTGCCGTAGCTGACCGCTGTAAAAATAAGCTTCAGCAGTAAAAATACCAATAAAAGCCAAAACGGCGCTCTGCTTTCCGCCAAATGCTCAATTGCGTCATGACCGCCGCCCAGCGCCTGAGCGAAAGTCAATCCCAAAAAGCCAGCCGCTAAAAAAGCCGGAACAAGGCGAAATGCTTCGGGAATCGGCATTTTTTTATAAAGCTCCTGTCCTTTCAACAGGCAAAAATTAAAAACCACTCCCATGCCTCCACAAGCAGCACCCAGCAAAATCAACCAGCCATAGCCCTCCAACGGCAGCGCCTCCGCCAAAGGAAAGCGGAATGCCGGCTGCATACCAAAACATTTTTCAGAAATAAAGTCGGCCGAAATGCTGGCTAAAAAAACAGGAACCAGCAGTTTGGGAGAGATTTTTTTATGAAGCTCCTCCGCCGCAAATAAAAGCCCAGAAATCGGCGCATTAAAGGCAGCCGCCAATCCAGCGGCCGCTCCGGCTGAAATCAGGTATTTTTCTTCCTCCGTTCCTCTTTTTAAAAGGCGCGACACGATTTTCCCCATTGCTCCGCCCAGCTGAATAGACGGCCCTTCTCTGCCCAAAGAAAGTCCGGCGGCATTGGTCAGCGAACCACCTAAAAATTTGGCGGTCATTACCCGCCATGGCTGCATATCCAGCTCTCCCAAAATTTCTCCCTGAATTTGCGGAATTCCGCTTCCACTGCTAAGTGGAGCCCACTTCACCAATCTTCCGACCAGCCATGCCAAGCCGATCAGCGCACCAAAAATGCAGACCGCCAGCAGCCAATTTTCTCTCGCCGCCTCGTACATCTTATGACTAAAACCTCCCGCCTGCGCCAATATCCAGCGATAAGCAATGGATATTGCTCCTGCAAAAAGGCCCGTTAAAATACCATCTCCGATTAATTTAAAATCCCGACCGGCAGAATAGCCTGCTCCGCCAATCGACTGTCGAACCCGATTTTCCACTTTTCCCTTCCTCTTTCTTTTTCCTGATTCTGCGAAGTCCCCGCTTCTTCCTGTGCAGCGCACCGGAGGAAACCACACCCCCGCGTTTTGCATCTGTCCTCTGGCTCCTGACTTAGCCTTCGTCCATCAAAATAGCCCTATCGCGATAAAGACTGTACAGCCAAACTTCCTTCACTGCCATCCCGCTGCTGCTTTCCAGTGCTTTTTTATAAATGGCCATTTGCTCGCCATAGCGCTCCCGCAAAAGCTGCTCTGCCCGCTCCAGTGTTCCTCCGACGCGGTCCGTTTTATAGTCCAGCAGCACCAGTTCCCCGTCCTCCTCAAAAAACACATCAATCACACCTTGCAGCATTTTTTGTTCCGTCAAAGCTCCCGAAGTCAGGGGAATTCCCAAAATAAAGGGCTGCTCTTTTTTCAAGCGTCCCCTTTGCGCCGCCTTTTGCATTCGCTTCCACAAAGAGCTTTGCAAAAAGCCTTCTATCTCCTTCCGGTCAACATACTCCAGCTCTGTTTCTGTCATTTTTCCTTCATTTCTTAGACCTAAGAAAAGCTCCGGCAGACGCTGCACGCTCATATCCGCCGGAAGCAACGCCAGCACCTTATGATATGCCGTTCCTCGCAGGGCTCCCTCAGCGCCTGCGGCGGTGCCAATATAGACGTCTTCCTCCGGTATAAAAGCCTTCTTTTGTTCGGAAGCAGAGGTCGTTATTTTTTGCTGAATCAGCTCCGGATAAGGATATTCCGGATAAAAGGATATCGGCTCCAGCGCCATCTTATCGCTTTCCAACAAGCGCTCAGCCAAACTCCTTTCCTCCGCCTCTTCCCTCGGCTCCGCCTCCTCCGTCACCTCCTGCTCCGTTTCTCTGCGCAGCCATTGAATACTAAGCAAATCATAGTCCGCCGCTTTCAATGCCGCCGGCATCAAAAAATCCAGATAGCTTCTGGCAGACAGCAAATATTGCCTTGTGCAGATTGCTCCCCAAAGCCCATCCGTCTGATAAGCTCCCTGCACCGCCGAATCCGCCTGCCATTTCAGCATGGCCTTCTCCGCCGAGTTTACTGTTCCAACCAAGTATAAATATTCTCTAGCTCTGGTCATCGCCACATAAAGGAGTCTTTGCTCCTCCTCCAATATTTCCCGACGCAAAAGCATCTTTACAACCGGCTTTTGAAAACCTTCATAAATCACGCGCCTTTGATAGTCAACCACCGAGCTTAAAACTCCATATTCGTTCTTTAGTACAACTGGCGCCGATGTATCCCGAAGATTAAAGCCCTTTCCCAGCTGTGCCAGAAATACTGCCGGAAATTCCAGTCCCTTGCTCTTATGAATACTCATGAGCCGAATCGCTCGACTGACCTCCATAACCGGCTCGCCAAAGCTAAGGCTTAGGCTCTTTACCTTTTCCAGCCGTTGTAAAAATCGAAACAAATTACTGCCCTCTCCAGCTTCAAACAGAAGCAGCTGCTCCTTAAAGGCTTTCAGGTTAAGCCGTCGCTGCTTTCCATTGGGCAGAAGAGCAATCAAGGCTTCATAGCCGGTCTTTTCCTCTATTTTGTCAAAAATACGCCCCAAGCTTAAAAAAGGTACTTCCTCCTTTAATTCTTGATATTCCCGCAAAAAACGATTAACCCTCGACAAGGTTTTCGTGGAAAATACCTCTCTCTCTGTCGACATCTCTCCGTTTTTTGCATTTTCTAAAAAAGCAAGCGAATACTGACGAAGCGCATCAAATAAAAATTCCTCCTGCAAAGCCGCGCTGCGAATTCGTGCCAAATCTTCCGGCTCCAGTTCATACATCGCCGAGCACAGCACACCCAAAAGCGCAATATCATCTCTGGGATTGTCCAGAATTTTAAAAAAATCCGTCATCCCCTGAACCTCCGATGTCATAAAATAGGCCTTGCCTTCATCAACCAGAATCGGAAGCCCATGGCGGAGAAACACTTCCGCGTATACGGACATCGCTCCGCTCGGAGAGCGCATTAAAATTGCAATATCCTCCAGTTGAATCGGTCTTTGACGATTTGTTTTTTTATCAAAAATCGTTTTCTCCGATTCTAATAACGCCACAATTTGAAGGGCTATTGCCTCCGCCTCCAAGGCTTCCCGCTCCACGCTCTCTTCGGCATCCTGATAGCTTTGCTTTTCAATCAGCAAAAGCTCCGGTCTGTGCTTTTCCTCCGCCTGCACAGACTGCGGAAAAATAAATTTTGCCCGTTCGTCATAATCTATCCCCGCCGCGTCCTTCGTCATAATACTCCGAAAAATAAAGTTCACCAGCCTCAATATTTCTTGGCGGGAACGAAAATTGACCTGCATATCAATTTTGGCATAAAGCGTTTCCATTCCTCCATAGTTTAAATATTTTTGCCGAAAAATTTCCGGTTTAGCCTGCCGAAATTTATATATGCTCTGCTTGATATCACCAACCATAAAGCAGTTGGGCTGCTCCGGCGCGCCGGAAACCATTTCCAAAACAGTATCCTGCACCTCGTTGGTGTCTTGATATTCGTCAATAATGACCTCCCTGTACTTTTGCTGATATCTCCGCGCAATTTCCGTTCTGCTCCCGTCCTCTGCCTGTAAAAGCTTTAATGCCATATGCTCAATATCATTAAAATCGATCATTTTTTTCTGCTGTTTTTTTTCCTGAAAGCCTTGCTCATATAGCTTAGTCAATCGGCACATCTCTTTGACAATCCGGTGCATCCCTTGCGTAATCTCTATATTTTTTGCCAGAGAATTTTGAAAAAAAGGCAGAAGATCGGCAAATATTCCCCGCAGGCTTTCAATTTTTTCCTTGACCTCCTCCAAGGTCTGGGGGTCAATCCCTTTTCTGACGCGGGGCATCACCGGCGGTGAATAATTCCGCAGCAAAAGGAAAAGAGCGTCATAATCTTCGGCCGCTATATGGCTCCCCGCCTGCCGAATCAATTCCCGAAAATACTCACCTTGCTCGGCATAGGCTTGCAGCTCCGGTGAAGCGATCCAGTCCGTCAAAAGCTCCGCTTCTCTTTCCGCTGCCACCAGCTTTTCCGCCGTTTCCTGCCAAAGCATTGAAAACAGCGGGGTCTTTTTTAATTCCTCCGCCGTGGCCGCCTCCAAATTGGCAGCAGCCGCCTCCAGCCAAAGCGAAGGCCATGCCATACCCTGTGCCGCCGAATAGATTCGCCTCAGCGCATTTTCCAAAGGCAAATCGCCGGTATCCGTCATAAAGCTGCGTGCCACATGCAAAAATTCCGGCTCCGCCTTTTGATATTCCGCCTCCAAAAGTTCCGCCATTGCTTCTTCCGCCAAAATCTCAATCTCCGCTTCCTCGGCAATCCGAAAATCCGGTTCCAGACCTAAGGCGGAATAATTTTCCCGAATAACCTTTAAGCAAAAGGAATGAATCGTTGTGATATCCGCCGAAGGCAAAAGCGCCAGCTGTTCTCTCAGCTCCGGCTGCGGTTTACCGGAAAGCTCTCTGCTTAAAGCATCGCTGATTCTTTCCCGCATTTCCGAAGCCGCCGCTCTGGTAAAGGTAACGACCAACAGCTCGTCTATGCCGATTTCCTTTTTCAGAATCATTTGAATCACTCTTTCCACTAAAACCGCCGTTTTTCCGGAACCGGCTGCCGCCGATACCAAAACATTGCGGCCTCTGATATCTATAACACTCTGCTGCTGCTCTGTATACGCAATCCCCATTCCTTCGCCTCCTTTCTCTTATGCCTTGTTTTCTCATTCCCTACTCTCATTTTCTCCTTATCCGGCTGCCCAAAGCTCTGAATCCCTTGAATTAAGCCCTTTTCCTATGTTTCGGGCATGCTCACCCGGAAAAGCTCATTTTCTCATCTCAAAGGCTCTTGCCTCGTTTTCTCTTTATCCGGCCGCTCCCTATCCCTTGCAGCAGCTGCATGGAGGAAGCGCCGCTTCGTAGTAGCTCTGCAAAAAATGCGTCTGCCCCAGCTTTAGCTCCTTCCATGTGTTATCCATGGCTGTAAACAGCTTTTCAAAATACGAGCCTCGGTTATTTTCTCCCATATGCCCAATTCGCAAAAGACAGGAACGGTATTCGGCAAGGCTGCCGGAAATAACGATTTGATGTTTTTCACTCAAATGGCTCAATATCTGTTCCGGCGCAGCCGCTTCGGGAGCATAAAACGCTGTCAAGGTGTTCGAGGCCTCCGACGCCGCGAAAAGCTTAAGTCCGTTGTCCGTCAAAACCTTGCGGGTAATATCGGCAAAGCGAGCATGAAGCTGAATAAAATCACGAGCCAGCGCATTGTCCAGTGCTGTTTCCAAAGCATTGATCAACTGCTCCGGCATGGTGTAGGGGAACCACATTTTTTCCTGCCAATTCAAAAAATAGGCATAGTTGGCATAAAAAGACGCAATGGGTCGGGTTCGGTTTTGGATTGCCGTGATTGCAGCCCGACTAAGAGTAACCATCCCCAATCCTGAAGGCGCCGAAAGACATTTTTGACTGCCGCCCAAAAGCACGTCGATACCGCTCTGATCATAATCCAGCACCTCTCCGCCCAGCGCTGAAACACTGTCAACCACCGAGAGAATGCCGCAGCCCTTCAAAAAGCGGCAAAGCTCTGCCACATTGTTCGTCACACCGGTCGGTGTTTCACAATGAACCATTGTTGCCAGCTTTGCCTCCGGATTTTCCGCTACTGCCGCCTTTAGAGCTTCCAGCGAAAAGCCCCTTTCATCCGGCTGATACACCATGATTGGCTCCCCCCCGTACATCGTTACCAGCTCGGCAAAACCTCTGCCAAAAATTCCATTTGCCAGCACCAACACCTGATCTCCCGGTTCAATCAAACTGGCACAGGCGCCCTCCAAGGCGATCATTGCTTCCGCGCCCATAATAAAGCTAAAGCCGCTTGTATTTCGGATCAGCTCATCATATTTGGCTACAGTTCTTTGGTACTGAGCATAAAATTCCTTGGACAAATCAGTGTTCCATCTTTGAATACTCATTGCCTGCAAGGTATTGTCGGCGATTACTGTCGGGCCTGCGCTTAATATCAACATAACTTTTTCATTTCCTTCCTTTTTTTGTCAACTCTTTCCTTCTCTTCTGCGCGCCTTTTTCAAGGTGCGCTCAAGGGAACAAAGAAGCTGCTGCATCAGAAAATCCGCCTCTTGCCAAGTCCTGCTTTCGGCATTTTCCTTTTTCGATGCAGCAGCCCATCCTTTGATATGGGGTACTTACATTTTAAACACAGAAATCATTTCTGTCAACTCCTGCGCCATTTCCGCCAAATGACCGCTGGAAGCCGCAATTTCATGTGCCGACGCCGTCTGCTCCTCTACAAAAGAGGTAGACTGCTGCGCCGAGGCTGCGTTTTCCTGCGACAGGGCTGATAAATTCTCAATAATATTTAACAGGCTTTCCTCTGTTTGCAGCAATTCTCCACCGGACTCATTCAAACGGTAAACCGCTTGCTTCGTCTTTTCCAGCTCCGCTGAGATTGCTTCAAACTGCACATCCGTTTCCTCCACCTTACTGGACTGCTTAGCTACGATTTTTCCTACTGAATTCATGACATCCACGGTTTCAGCAGTCTTATTTGTCAAGTTTTGAACAATTTCTCCTATTTCTTCGGTAAATTCCGTCGATTGCTCTGCCAGCTTGCGAATTTCCTCAGCTACCACCGCAAAGCCTCTTCCGGTTTCTCCTGCTCTTGCTGCTTCAATCGCCGCATTCAGCGCCAAGAGATTGGTTTGATCGGCAATCGACTTAATCATATTGCTGGCGTTAGAAATCTGAATTGCGCTCTCATTGGTAGTAAGAATCGCTTCCATAACCCGTCCGGCAGCCGCCTGTGATTTTTCGGTTTCCTCAACCAGCTCGCGAACCGATTGGACGCCCTTTTTCTGCGCTTCCAAAGCACTTTTGGTCGTAGCGTTCAATGCTTCCACGACCTGATTGTTTTTCTCCAGCGCCACCTTCATAACCGCCATAGCTTCCGTTCCCTCCTGCATATCCTGTGCCTGACTCATGGCGCCTCTGGAGATTTCTTCAACCATTCTTGCCACCTCTTCCGAGGCATGCGCCGACTGGTCGCTGGTCGCCGTCAGCTGTTGGGAGGATGCCGATACTTGATTGGCAACATCACTGACCTTTATCATAATATCCTTCATAGTTTTTTTAACTGAAATCAGGGAACGAGAAATCGTACCTATTTCATCCTTATTTTTGGAATAAATCACAGAAGGGGATTTTTCCGTCAAAGTCAGGTCATAGTTTGCCAATCCTTCCACGCAGGAGCTAAGCATATGGATCGGCTTGGCAACCGATTCAGCGTTCCAATACGCCATACCGCTCATCAAGAGCAGGGCGGCAAGACTAAGAAGCACAAGTGTCAGGCGAAGCTGATTAACGCCGCTCAAAAATTCAGATTTCGGCGCGCGCATCACCAGATTCCACTCCGTTCCTTCTACGGGATAAACGGAGTAAACAATGCTTTCCTTGCCGACCACAGCTTCAAAGGTCTGTATGCTCTGGCTGGTAAGCCGATCGGCAACTCCGCTAAATTTCCCATTGCCTGCCTGACGAATGGTATCTTCTACCGTATATTGTGAATGCGCCACAAAATTTCCTTTGCGATCTAAGACAAAGGCCTCTCCAGTTTGCTCAAAGCGAATGCTCCGAACCATTTCCTCCAGCTGGCGCAAGGAAATATCCGCTCCAACAATTCCGATTCTTTTGCCGTTTTGCTTCATTTCTTTCATAATACTGATGATCGCATTGCCATTGATCGTGCTGATATAGGGCTGCGATACCACCGGCACAGCCGATCCGATCGACAGCCGGTACCAATCCTTTTCCAGCATTTTATAATCTGCCGGCGGTACCCAGCCCAAAGCATCAATATATTTCCCTGTTTCCAGCCCAATAAAGAAATTCATGATCTCCTCATTGCTATCCTTCATTTCCGCAAAGAGCCTCTCCATCTCCTTATCACTTAAACTAAGTCGGCTAAAGATTTCTGAAACAGCTTCCAGCATGCCTTTTTTTCCTACAATGATATTACTGATTTCTGCACTATAGCGAGCCGCCAGCTGATCCATTTTTTCATGTTGCTCCCGCCGTAACATGGTTGAAGAAAAGAGATAAGAGCTTGCAGATAAAACTCCTAAAATAATGAACAACGGCGCAATAGTCGTCACTAATATTCTGCTTTTCAGTTTCATAAAATTTTTCCTTTCTTTTCCTAGATTTTTTATTTTTTACTTTTTTCTCTATAAAAAAGCAATCCCGCAACACAAACCGCCAAAGAAATCGCCATATAAATTCCGATTTTCGGGTTTGTGATCCCCCCATATAAAATAACACCGGCTCCAATCGTGGCAAAGCAGGGTCTGATATAGCGCTTATGAAACGGCAAGTCCTTGAAATTTCGGATATACCAGATATAGAGCAAGATGTAAAAACCATAAATTATGACAATCGGAATTTCATCAATAGAAATAAAGCTTCCATACCAGTTATTGAAACTGCCATACCACAGCACCAGAAAAAACATGGAAAGCACATAAGAAAACAAAGCAGCGTAGGGCGGCATATCCGTTCTTTTATCAACATACGACAACCTATCCGGCATAAGCCCATGACCGCGAACTGCCAGAGAAAATACGCTGCGTATACAGGCTATGATTAGTCCATTTAAAGGACCAAACACAGAAATAACAACAAATACTACCAGCAGCATTGACGCCGCCTTACCAAATAAAATCGTCGTTACCGCCGCTACTGCTGCATTTCCTTGACTGATAATATCCGCAGTTGGAAGCATACTGGTAACGCCTAAGAAATAAAAGACATAGACGATAAAAACAATCAAGGCTCCTAGTATCAGCGCTTTCGGCAAATTCTTTTTAGAATCCCTTATTTCATTATTAATCGACATTGAAACTGTCCAGCCCTCATAAGCAAAAGCAGTAGATACGACTGCCGCCGGCAAAAAAACGGCATCGGCTTGAAAGCTCCTTCCCGCCTCGATAAAGTTGCCGGCAGACACTCCATTTATCAAGCCGACAAAAATTCCAACCGCTGCCACTAGAAACAGCGGAATCAGTTTGATCACTGTCGTTGCCACCTGAAGTTTTCCAGAAAGTGCAGGGGTATAATAATTCAACAGATAAAAAAGCGTCATATAAATCGCCGCCAATCCCCATGTTGCCGGTCGATTGTCGGTTTCTGTCTGCCCAAGCATGATCATCGTATAATTTCCGCTCAGCCATGCAAGAACGGCAGACAAGGGACTAAAATAGAGAATCCCCTTAAACCAGCCGACAAGATAGCCAGCTTTTTTCCCATACGCCACTTCAAAATAGTCGACGATCCCATTTGTCGTTTGATAACGAGCGGCAAATTCCGCAAAACTCAACGCGCCGAACACCATGGCAAAAGCTCCACCTGCCCACGCCAGTAAAGCCAGAAGCAAATTGCCGTTGGTATAACTAAGTACATCGTCCGCCTTATAAAAAACGCCGGAGCCAATCACCACGCCTACCACCATGGCAATCGCAACTGTTAAACCGTATTTCTCTTTTAATTTCTCCATTTCAGCCTCTCCCCTCCCATGCTTAATTTATTATTCCTGCTTGACAAGCTCTGCTGAAATACTGGCGCTTGCCGTATTAAGTTTATCAATATTTTATTTCCAGTAGTGTTAAGCCTTTGGCTGGCAATGTTCTTGCCGTTAAGTTCCTATCACCGGTTTGATACGCCTGCTCTATTTTTTGAGCAATTTCCGCCTCGGAAAAGGAGGCTGCGCTCCAATCTACAATACAGCCCGCCATAATTCGCACCATATTGTATAAAAAGCCGTTTCCTTCTATGTAAATTTCAAGCTCTCTGCCCTTATTCCGCTCAATATATGGATTTTGCTTTTGCACCACTTCGCAGCGATAGATCTGTCGAATCGTATCCTTTACCGCCTTTTTTTGAGAGGAAAACGCATTAAAATCATGCTCACCAATAAAGCGGCTGGCAATATAACGCATTTTCTGATCATCGCAGGCCTTGGGAATCCAAGTATGCGTCCTTTGATAGAAGGGCAGAGCGACCTCTCCGTTCCAAATGCGGTAGACATACAATTTTTTTCTGGCGTGATATCTGGGATGAAAATCATTTTCTACCGTTTCGGCTCTCCAGACCCGGATATCCTCCGGCAAATAGTGATTCAGGGCGTTTTTTATTTTATCCGGCGGCATAGCCGCCTCGGTCTTAAGCAAAGCCCTTTGCCCCATGGCATGTACTCCGGCATCTGTTCTGGACGCAGTCGTAATAGTGAAGCCCTCCGACAAAAACTGCTCTCCCGCTTTCATCATGCATTCTTGAATCGTCAAAGCATTTTCCTGAACCTGCCAGCCGGCATATGCCGTCCCGTCGTAAGCAATAGTAAGTAAAATCGCCTGCATAATTTATCCTCATCTATCTTTGGTGGCTCTTAACCATTGTGGAGAAAGCCGAACGCTTCGCGTTCTCCGACCATTCGCAGCTCGCTTCTCTCGCTGCTCATGCTCTTG
>JBGZBY010000052.1:0-5673 GCA_041844915.1 Eubacteriales bacterium | reverse complement strand
AGATTGACTACCACAAAATAGAGGATGGCAAAAACCATATTGATGGTTGGAAACAGCTCTAAATAAGAAAAAATACCGATGCCGAAGGTTTGATGAATCGACTGATACGCTGAATAAACGGAATAGCCAATAAAAAGCAGACTGCTCAGAGCCGCCAGCGGGGCGGCTGCCGAAAGCAGGAAAATCAGCGTGGCGTTCAGACCCTTCAGTAAATAAAAGAAGGGGCAGGACAGCGCAGAGGCTTTGATTTGGGAGCTATCCGACAGGGCGCTATACTCCTGCTTACATAGCGCGAAAAGGCGACTATAAAGATTGTGGCAGCTGTTAAAGACAAAACCCAAAATAGTGTTGAAAAGCGAAACCACAGCCGTCAGTACAAAGGCTCCGACAGTTGCCGCCAAAAACAGGATGCCGCCGACAATCAGGATAATTCCTCCAAACAAAATCAGCATGGCCACAAGGGTGCCCAGTCCATCCAAAAAGCCATCGGGATTATTGAAAATAAGATTTAAAAGAAATAGGGCAAATAAAGCAGCGCCTACGCCCAAAAAGACCAGCGCCTTCTCCAAGGCCTTTATCAAAAGCTGGGAAAGGATGGAGATAAAAAAGGGAGGGAGCGCCAGCAGGGAAAGAAAATTAATTTTCAATATTTTTAAAGCCTTCGACATAAGCGCCTCCTATTCGTACCTTTCAAATTCATATAAAATGCTGCTGATAAAGCTGTCCTCCGCATCTACGGTCAGGCTGATGCGGTCGCCGCTGACCTCGTCAAGATAGACCAGCGTGGTTTGGTCATAGCCGATTCCGAAAAAAAGGCTGCCGTAGCAATAGCTGGGGGTTCCCAAAATACCAGTTTCCTTATGGGCAATTTCTGTCAGCCCCATTCCAAGCCGAACTCCTTTTGGAAAAATGGCATGATTGCTGTGAAAGCGAAAGCCTACGGGAACAGCATCCTTTACCAAGGCGGCTCTGCTGGTTTGATTTTGTACGACCATGGCGACTCCGGCATGGCTGGAGGAGGCGATATCATAGGTTTCGGCAGGCTTTAGCATTTTATTTTCGGGAATGGAAAACTGCATATTTTCACGGATAGAGGTCAGGTCAAGAAGCTGGCCGTCATACTGAACCTTACGCGAATAGGGCGAAAGAGCAAGGATTTCGGGAGAGGCCTGATTGCGCAGGATATTTGCAACAAAGCCTTCCGGATCGGTCAATTGAATCGGTAGCCGAAGCTGCTCGTCCTTATGGATCGTAAGAGCTTTTTTGTCAGTTTTGACATCAAACATGGCAAGATTTTTATCGCTCATGTAAAGTCCGGCGATCTCATAATCTCCGGGAATCAGATCCAAATAAACGGAATAAGAATTCTGATGAGTGAGCTTGGCATAGCTCATAGTATTTGTAGAGGTGTGCCGCAGGGTGAGTGAGATGGTAATCTCGTCCTTAATTGCGTCCGACAATTGCTCGTATTCGGCTGGAAGGCCTTCCAGAGCCACAAAGCAGCCGGAATTCCATTTCGCGTTGTCTTTTTTGCCGCAGGCGGAAAGAAAAAGACTTAAAACGATGGGAATCAATAAAAAAAGCAGATGAAATTTTTTCTTCATAAATACTTCTCCTAGTAAAATGCAGATATGAAAATATGGCTTAAACATACTTGATAAAAGAATAACATAAAAAGCAGAAATATTCAAGCCCATGGAAAAGTGAGTAGCATAAAAAGCGGCAGGGCTGTCAAAGCTATGACGGATTGGACGTAAACTCCCTTAGAGATGTATAAGGCGATTTCCGGCAAAGGGCGGGGCGGAAAGGGAGGGCAGGATAGCGATATATAAAAATGATTTTGATGGTCTGCTGTATTTGCCTATATGAAAATAAATTTTCAATATAGGCAAATGATGGCTAACTATCTTGGTTATCGGATTTTGACGGAGAGGGAATATCCTTGGGAAATCGGCAGACCCTGGCGGCGAGAGGGGATAGGATCAGCTTGTCGATCAATGGCGAGGAGCTTTTGCAGGCGCCGATAGCAGCTATGCCTATGGGATGTTTGGTTGCGGTTCGCTGACGATGGGCAGAAGCTTATTTGGCGACTTTGCAATTGAGGAATTTTAGCAGGAGTTTATGCGAAGCGGCAAAGGCTGAAAAAGGAAAAGGGGGATAGATATGGCTTTTAAACCGATTTTAAATGAAAGATTATCCGATAAGGTAGTAGATTCTCTGCCAGATGAAAAACGGAGAGCTAAAGGTGGGAGATCGACTGCCGTCTGAGCCGGAGCTGGCAGACGAGCTGGGAGTCAGCCGAGAACATCGGGAGATTGTGAACGCTATTGCGGCTAAGGATAAAAAAAGAGCCAAGAAGGCGGTGAGTGATCATTTGACCAGAGTACGCGAGAATATTAAAGGAATTTAAAGAAGCGGGGCGCTTTTGATTTTTAAAAGTGGCAGCCGGAGAAGGCGACAGGTGTTTGCAGAAGCTATATGCAAATGCCTGTCGCCTGTTATTAGAAAGACAATTCTCTTACCGTGCTATAAAATTATATTAGAAATTCTGATAGTTTACTTTACAAATTTCTTTTTTAGAAAGGATAGCTTGGTTTCGGAGATAATGATGGAACAGAAAATCAAGACAAATCCAACCAACGATTTCACACCGATTTCTTCCATGCCTAAAAGGAAAGGAAAAATGACGCCAAAAATAGACTCGAAGCCAAGAATGATTGCCGCGCTGTTAGGGTCAGTATACTTTTGCCCGATATTTTGAAACAAAAGTGCGATAGCTGTGCACATGACGGCAAGATATAGAACTTCGTAGACAGGACGGTAGCTGTCAAGGACAATATGAGAATTATCTTCAAAGATAAAGGAAGTAATCCACGCGAGAATTCCGGCAGAGATAAATTGTAAAATTGTCATAAGCACAGGATCATTCCCTCTGGATAATTTAGCGACAGAAACAATATGAGAGGCAAACAAAAGACCACTAAGCAATGCTAAGCCATCTCCCATCAATTCTCGATAAGTAGTAGGAAGCAGAGAGCCAGAGTCATTGGCCATGGCTACAAAAAAGATACCGATAATACAGAAAATAGCAGCTATAATGTTGTATTTGTCCGGCTTGGTTCGGTCAACGATCCAAAATAAAAAAGGAACGATAACGCAGTAGGAAGCGGAAAGAAATCCAGATCTGCCCGGAGAAGTGAAAGTTACGCCCAAGGTTTGGCTGGAATAGGCGATAAATAAGAAAAAGCCGATAGTAAGTCCGGATATGAGATTTTTCTTGTTTAGTAGTTTAAATTTCTTATGAAAAATAACAGACAAAATAATGGCGGCAACGACAAAACGGATTCCTAAAATAAAATTAGGCTTAAAGGTTGCAGAAGCTGTTTTTACCACAGTTAGAGAGGTTCCCCATAAGATAGCAGTGGTTAATAATGCCAGTTTGGCAAGAATATCTATTTTCTTCATAATATCTCCTTTCGGCATAAGGGTTCGTTTTAACGAACCTCCTAATATTTAAAAAGCAAGCTCCACCGATGCAGTGGATCTTGCTTTTTAATATGTGTATTTTCAATGACAGCTATTTTACAATCTTAGTACCGGTCAAGCCCTTGATTGCCTCGTCTGCTTTTTCCAGCGAGGTGATGATGGCTTCACGGCCTTCTCCGGCCAAAACGAAATCAAGACAAGCCTCGACCTTTGGAAGCATACTGCCCTTGGCAAAATGCCCTTCGGCAATGTACTTATGAGCTTCGTCGGAGGTAACAGTATCCAGCGCCTTTTGTTCGGGCTTACCGAAGTTGATATACACCTTTTCCACTGCGGTCAGAATCAAAAGCACATCCGCTTCGATATCGTTGGCCAGCTTTGAACTGGATTTGTCCTTATCAATAACAGAATCAATGCCGACCAGCTTACCGTCCTTGCGAACGACCGGAATTCCGCCGCCGCCTACCGTAATCGGAATCATATCCTGCTCAATGATTTTTTTGATAGCGTTTAATTCGACAATTGCTTTTGGTGCAGGTGAGGGAACAACTCTGCGATATCCTCTGCCGGAGTCCTCGACGAAGGTAAAGCCCTTTTCAGCGGCAAGCTCGTCGGCCTTTTCTTTGGTATAGAACATACCCACCGGCTTGGTCGGATTTTCAAAAGCCTTGTCCTGCGCGTCAACCTCAACCTGGGTGACCACACAGATAACGTCTTTATCAATCTTTTCTTCTCTGAATTTTTCTTCAATTGCCTGTTGCAGATGGTAACCGATATAGCCCTGCGACATTGCACCGCACTCAACTAAGGGCATGGCGGGAGTTTTGACTTCTCCGTTTGCCGCATAGTCGGTAGCCAGATTAATAATGCCGACCTGCGGACCATTGCCGTGACCGATAATGATCTGATTGCCGGATTTCACCAGCTTAGCGATAGTTTCGGCTACAAAATCAACAGCATCTCTTTGCTCCTTGGGAGTAAAGCCCAAAGCATTTCCTCCGAGAGCAATTACAACTCGTTTTCCCATAAAGAGCCTCCGTATGATAAATTAGCAAAGGGTAGCGTAAATAACTGCTTTGATGGTATGCATTCTGTTTTCTGCTTCATCAAATACTACGGACTGCGGGCCTTCAAATACTTCGTTGGTAACTTCCATTTCCGGCAGGCCAAATTTCTTGTGGATTTCAGCACCAATAGTGGTCTTTAAATCATGGAAGGCCGGCAGACAGTGCATGAAAATAGCATCCTGCTTCGCGTTTGCCATTGCTTCCTTATTGACCTGATACGGCTTGAGCAGACGGATTCTTTCTTCCCAAACGCTGTCCGGTTCGCCCATGGATACCCAAATATCTGTATACAGGATATCAGCGCCGGTAGTTCCTTCTTTCACATCTTCCGTAAATTTAACGGTGCAGTGTGTTTGCTTTGCAATTTCCTGTGCCTTTGCCTGAAGCTCTTCATCCGGCCACAAGGCTTTCGGTGCGCAGCCGGTAAAGTTCAGACCCATCTTTGCGCAGGCGATCATCAGAGAGTTGCCCATGTTGTTTCTGGCGTCGCCCATGTATGTGAAATTCAGACCCTTTAAGCGGCCGAATTTTTCTTCGATCGTCAGCAAGTCAGCCAGCATTTGAGTGGGATGGAAGCGATCGGTCAGACCGTTCCATACCGGTACGCCGGAGTATTCTGCCAAGGTTTCTACTAAGGATTGATCAAAGCCGCGATATTCGATACCGTCGTACATTCTTCCAAGCACTCTGGCGGTATCCTCGATGCTTTCCTTCTTGCCCATTTGAGAGCTGCCCGGATCAAGATAGGTAACGCCCATGCCCAGATCCATTCCAGCAACTTCGAATGCGCAGCGGGTTCTGGTAGAGGTTTTTTCAAACAACAGAACAATATTCTTTCCTTCTAAATAACGGTGAGTAGTTCCCGTTCTTTTCAATTCCTTAAAATTCCTTGCCAAATCAAGCAGGTACCGAATCTCGTCGCTGCTGAAATCCAAAAGGGTCAATAAGCTCTTTCCACGTAAATTTTTAGCCATGTCTAGCTCCTTTCCTGATTGTGATAAAATATCAAAACAATAATTTTTCATTAGGATATTTTGTGTACTATTACAACATTGATTATCGCAAATACTATTATATCTGATTTGTGCAAAAATGTGTATCAAAAAAATAAAAAATCATT
>JBGZBY010000051.1:0-16919 GCA_041844915.1 Eubacteriales bacterium | reverse complement strand
TGACGGTACTGGCGGCTGAGTATTCTCAGTTCGTCATATACATTATGTGATACCTGAAACTCTTTCAGAGAATACCAATAATCAATGCCATATCCGGCTATCATCCTGGAATCCGCACGATCTGTCTTGACCTTCCGCAAGCCCCTTGTGCGGTACTGCTTCATTTCATACGGATTAACCACAGACACGAACATTCCTTGCTCTTTCAGATATGTTGCCACCGGCAGATGATAAATACCGGTAGCTTCCATCACGATTCTGACCTCATCATTCATCCTGTGGAACATGTCACACACAGATTTCAAATCCGTTTCCGTATGCTGAAACTCAAACGGGCTGGCTACAATCTCGCCATATGGTTTCATGGCACAAGCTGTACTTTTACCTTTTGATACATCCATTCCTACGCTTATCATAACAACCTCCTGAGTGTTTTTTGTAGCTGTTCCAACCGCACTTATTACCACTCATTTTAGTTCGTTACACGGAAGCATCTTTGTCCCAACCTGCTTAATCGAGTTCACATAACAAGGGGTTGGTTGACGGTTTTTATGTCGGATGCAAGACCCAAAAAGCGGCCTCGTCAGACCAACTACTTCCCTTATTATATAAAATAAGTGCAGCAAGTAGAGAATGTTCTCTACCTGCTACACTTTTATGGTACTAAAAAAGCGAGTGGAGTTTTTCTTTTCCAATCGCTATGCTCTTACTATTTAGTTTTTCTTTAAGTGGGATTTCTGATCCTTATCATCTTACCTCCTAATTTTCTGAATAAAAAAGCAGCAAATCTATTTTTAGACTTACTGCATTCTTGTAATAACTGTTTCCCTATTCAGTTTTACTTTTCCTTTTCGCTTCATGTAGCTTTCTATATCAAACAAATTTTTCTTATCATAGTCCTCAAGCAGCTTATAGTTCTTATGCTTTGTAATATCGAATTTATCCGATAAAAACGGTCTGACGCCTCTAAGCTGAAATATACACTTTCCTCCGTCCATAACCGTTATTTCATCTTGGCTCATCAGTTCTTTACCTGTCTTTTGATAGTTAAGTCCAAAGCTCTTTTGATTGCTCCTTGTTTCCGATGTATTGTAAAGATCTATGGTTTCCTTACCAAGCGTTTCAGAAAGTTCCTTTAATGTTGTTTTTTCCTTTCCACCTAAGAATAAGGTACTATCACAGTTGCCCACAATGGTATCGGCGTTATCCTTATATATCGCTTTTAGCTGAGATTGTGCTTGTAAGATAATACTTGCCGATATTTCTCTGGAACGAATTGTTGCGATAAGCTTTTCAAACTTTGGAATTAAACCGATATTGGCAAATTCGTCTAAAAGGAATCTTACATGAACAGGTAACCTTCCCCCATACTCATCATCCGCCTTATCACACAAGAGATTAAATAACTGAGAATACATAATGGACACTACAAAGTTAAAGGTATCATCGGTATCGGATATAATAACAAAGAGTGCTGTTTTTCTATCTCCCAGTGTATCAAGCTCAAGTTCATCTTCACTCATCAAGTCCCTAAGTTCCTGAATATCAAAGGGAGCAAGCCTTGCACCACAAGATATAAGAATAGATTTAGCCGTTTTTCCTCTAAACAAAAAATATTTCCTTTTGCCTGCCTAGGCTTCCTCAAAAGGCTCAGGCATTATCGGGCAGCACCTCCCCAAACGGGAAATATTCCCTCCGCTGGCTCAGCCTTTCTCGGAAGATCTGGAGGCTCCAGTCAACGACTCTCCCTACATTTTAAGCTCAATCGTTCTGGTAGTTGCATTCCAGCCTACATTAATCCCCAACTTTTCTCCCAGCTCTCGCAGCTTGAAATAATTGCTTCCGCCAATCGAATATGCTGTCAAATAAATTTCCTGACCATTGATATCCAATCCGACATTGGACAGCACAGCCACTTTATTTAAGCCATCACCGCCTGTCAGCTCGGTACCATTATCAATATAATCTCTGCCGGAAACCAGAGAAATCAGATTTTTCCCCTTGTTCCAGTCTACAGAAAACTGCTTCCTCGTACCGGCTGCCAGCTTGGCAACATCACGCAGCTTAAAATAAGAGCTTCCATCAATGGTATATACCTCCATGCCATAAACCGGCACATCATTTAAGGTCACCGCCATCTTGCTGTAAACCGCAGTGGCATACTTAGGCGCCGTCACTCCGGAAGGCTTCTTTAAAATGCTCCACTCGCCGCTCTTGCTGACCAAGGCAATACCATCCCTAAAATCCCCGGCCTGCTCATATTGAATCCGAATCACTTCACTGCCGTTTCGGTCAATATAACCGACCATATTATTTTTTACAACCAGCGCCAGTCCTTCCTTAAAATCTCTAACCCAGTCATACTGAAAAGTGGTAAGCTGCTTTCCACTCCTGTCAATGTATGCCCATTTACTGTCGATTTTCACGCCGGCGGCATTTTCACTAAATTCCTTGGCCAAATCATAAGTAAAGCCAATCACCACTCCGCCGCTTTTATCAATATAGCCCCACTTGCCCGAGTTCTTTACGGCGGCTACATTCTCACTGAAATCTCTGGCATCCTCATAAACCAAGGGAATAACCTCTCTGCCGTTATTATCGACAAATCCCCATTTGGATTCTCTTTTGACCGCCGCCACACCGCTGTGGAAATCCTTGACTTCATCGTATTGAACCGATACAATCTCTTTTCCCGTCCTGTCAATAAAGCCCCATTTGTTATTCCTCTTAATCGCCGCAATTCCTTCGTTAAAGTCCTCTGCTGCCGCAAAGCCAACGCTGATAACTTCTCTGCCGCTCTTATCAATATATACCCATTTGGTGCCTTTTTTGATGGCTGCCATCCCCTCATGAAAGCTTTGAACATATTCATGCTCCTTCTGGGGGAAGGTAAGAACCGTTCTGCCATATTTATCAATGTACTCCCAGTTGCCGTTTTTCTTGACTACCGCCAAGCCTTCACTAAAGTCAAAGGCCGTATCATATAAAAAGTCTATCACCTGCTTTCCTGTCTGATCAACATATCCATACAGGCTGCCCTTTTTGACAACTGCCATGCCTTCTCTAAATTGTCCGGTATCTCCGGAGTATCTGGTGTCACTTTTTACCTCCGGTAAAGCGATCTGCGACGGCTGACTTGCCTGAGCTGGCAGTGCCAAGAAAAGCAAAAGCAGGATGCTGACACTAACCGTCATCATTATCGGTTTGGAAAATCGTTTCATAGTAATCTCCTTTTTTAAATCAATAAATAGATGTATTTATCATATTGTAGCATAAAAAACATGGAAATGCCAGCAAAAAATAACGCAATCTCTATTCCTTTTTCCCAAAAAACGCCCCTGTGATTGGCAGCTTAATGCCTTCGCTTTTTTCTGATTGAGCACTGCCCTTGCCGATTGTTTCTGCCATCTCCTTCCAAAAGAGATTAATCAGCCGACGAAATTCCTTTTTCTGCTGATCGCTTAGCCCCGTCATAACCTTCAAAAATTCCGCTGCATCCTTCCACTTCATATTGGTAAAGTCCTGCACGCTTTCCAGCTTTGCCGCCTCAAATACGCCGAACAAGGTATCCACAAATTGTTTGCGCTCCTCCTCGCTCGTCTTCTCCATCCACTGGCGAACCGTGCTTTCTACCATATCGCTTTCCGCGTTCAGCCCCTTGACATAAACAAAGCAATTGCCCTCTACCTGCCAGCTGAAGGCGTCATGCTGCCACAGGCCAATCGCCTCCGCTTTCACTGCCAAATACTTCTCCGAATGCTCCAGCAACCTGCCGATCACCGCAAATTCCGGCAAATAGGTACGCACCTTGGCAATAGTTCTGGCATATTGGGGATGCTCCGTTACCTTCGCCTGAAAGCCCGGTCCATCGTAATTATCAACCGACAGAATCCTTTCAGAAATTTCTTCTCCGATATGCATTGCCGCATAAACTGCCAAATTTCCCCCTTTGGAATGCCCGCCCAGCCGAAGCTTAAAATTGGTCCATTCAAAGACCCGCTCCAAATAATTGACCGCTTCGACCTGCGACGGCACCTGCTCCATATAGGACATATTTAAATTTTCCCGCCAGCCCACCATGGTCGCATCCGTTCCCCGATAGGCCACATAAACGCTTCCATCGGGAATCCAGATCGTCATGGCAGAAAACTGCTCCTGCTTTTGCTTATCGACCCGATTGATATAGTTTGCAAAAATAAGCTCAGAAAAGCGCCGGCTCTCCTTTAGCAGTGCCAGCATCCTCGCCGGATTGCGAACAATGCTGATTGCCTTTTCCATCTCTGCCGGCGAATGCTTAATCCAAAATTTTTCAATCAGCTTCGCCATGGATATCGACGATTTCTCATTCCATGCCGGAACAATCCCTTCCAAGTCCAAATAGCATAGCTGGGTCAAAATCAAGCCATCCACTTCATTAAACGGATCCGCCGTAAAGCTGAGATCCCCACGCCATTTGATATAAGTTTCAACATTTGCCATAATTATCCCCCATGCCAAGAAAAAAAGCTGATCTCTTTTGCCTGTTCCCCGACAAGCTCACTAGCCTGCCGCCGCACCTCTCTCCTCATTGAAAAACAGAGAAAAAAAGCACAAGACCGCTGAATCAAACGCGCTTGTGCTTTAAAAGGCTGTTCCCGCCTAAAATCCTCCCGCCATACAGCGCTAAAGCTCCTCACCTCGCACGGCAAGCTGCCCTTGACACGCCGCAAACCGAAACACTTTTATAAGAGCCGCGCTTATTTTGTGATTACCGTCCAGTTGCCGTTTTCGTCACATTCCGCTAGGACCTCATTGATGATGCTTTCACCGATGGTAAAGAAGCGCCGGATATTTTCCAGCGTCTGCTCGGCTATATTCGTCAACGCTTCCTTGGTAAAAAACGCCTGATGGGATGTCACCAGCACATTGCTAAGCGACAGCAGTCTTGCCAACACATCATCGGTAATGATTGAGTCCGAACAATCCTCAAAGAAATATTCGCTTTCCTCCTCATACACATCCAGTCCTGCCGCTATCACCTTTCTTGTTTTGAGCGCCTCCACCAAAGCCTCCGAATCAATCAAGCCGCCGCGTGACGTATTAATAATCATTACTCCATCCTTCATCTTGTCAATACTCGCCTTGTTAACCATATGATAGCTTTCATCCGTCAGCGGACAGTGCAGAGAAATGATATCGGATTGGCGAAACAGCTGGTCAAGCTCGGTATATTCTATATCCAGCTTGGGATTGGGATATTTATCATAGGCCAGCACCTTCATGCCAAAGCCCTGAACAATCTCAATAAATACCTGCCCTATTTTACCGGTTCCGATCACTCCGACCGTTTTGCCCCGCAAGTCAAAGCCCATCAGTCCGTTAATGCTAAAATTGCTTTCTCTCGTCCGGTTGAAAGCGCGATGCGTTTGCCGGTTCAGGGTCAAAATCATCGCCATGGCATGCTCGGCGACCGCATACGGACTATATGCCGGTACTCTGACAATATGAATCTTTCCGCTTGCTGTGCGGAAATCGACATTGTTGTAGCCGGCAGCTCTCATCGCAATCAAGGTAATCCCGTTTGCCACCAGAGCCTCAATGGTCTTGGTGCCCAAATCATCATTGACAAAAGCACAAACCACATCAAAGCCCTTGGCTAAAGGAGCTGTTTCCTCATTTAGCTTATATTCAAAAAATTTGATTTTATAATTATATCTTTGATTTAATTCTGTAAAAAAGCGAATATCATAAGGCTTTGCATCAAATAATGCAATTTTCAGGTTCTCATTTGTTTTAAAGCTTTCTCTTTTTTCCATTAAAATCCCTTTCTTCCTTTCTTTTCCTTGTTTTTTGTTTCTGTGATAACCCTGCCTTATTTTTGCCGAAGCAAGCCTTATTCCCCTAATTACAAGCGCTCCCGCCAGAGCGGCTTAGCCTAGCCGGCGACGATTATTTTGGCCACGCTAGCTCAAAGCCTCATACACCTGATCCTCCAAAAGCTCTAAGCCATCGGCTGCCGCCGTTGCCAGCTCGTCGCAGCGTTCATTCTGCGGATGTCCATTGTGCCCGCGTACCCATTGATATTCAACCCTATGCTTTTGCATCAGCCGCAAAAGCGCCTTCCAGAGATCCTGATTTTTAACCTCCTCCTTTTTCCCTCTTTTCCAGCCATTCCTTTGCCAAGAGGCCACCCAGCCCTGTGCAAAAGCGTCTACAATATATTTGGAATCCGAAAAAACCAATACCTCACACGGCTCCTTCAGCTCCTCCAATCCGCGAATAACCGCTAAAAGCTCCATCCGATTATTCGTCGTACTGCGATAGCCGCCGGAAAGCTCCTTGCAATGAAGCCTTCCCGCCTCGTCCGTATATTCCAAAATACTACCATAGCCGCCGCTGCCCGGATTCCCCCGACAAGCGCCGTCCGTATATAGTCTAATCCTTTTCATGAATTTCCTTCTTCTGTCATCTCAATTCGATTGCGGATTTTTTCCATGCGCTCATCCAGCGCAGTAATAATATTCGCGCATTCCCGAAGCTCCTCCGAAATCTCATCGGCATTGGGCAAATTCTTTTTATAATGCAGCTTATGATCTAGACTTGCCCAAAAATCCATAGCAATCGTGCGAAACTGCACCTCCACCTTGATATTTTTCTTTCCGGTAGACAAAAAAATCGGAATCTCCATAATCAAATGAAGGCTTCGATAGCCGTTTGGCTTGGGATGCGTGATATAGTCTTTTTTCATCAACAGCTGGACATCGTCCTGCTGAATTAAAAGATTTGCCAAGCTATAAATATCGTCAATAAAAGAGCAAATGATGCGGATCCCCGCCACATCAAACAGATTTTCCTCAATGCTCTCCAGCGTTGTCGGAAAGCCCTTGCGCCTTAGCTTTTCCATAATACTAAGGGGCTGCTTGACTCTGGTTTTTATTGATTCAAAAGGATTTCTGTTGTGCTGAATCGAAAATTCCTCATTCAGTATCTTTAGCTTCGTTTCCATTTCCAACAATGCCGATTCATATTGAAGCATCAAATTCATAAATGGTGCAGCCTGCTCCCACAAAACCTGCGGATCCTGCATATCGGCCACATCCCTTAAATTAAATTTTTCCATTTCCCTATCCTCTCCGGCAAGTTTACCTACTTCTGCTTTAAGAGTAATGAAATTTCGCTGTAATGTCAATGCTTTTTCCATTAAAATATGAAAAAGATTCCCTGTCAAAAGCTGTTGTAGAATACAGATTATCCTACCCACAAGGAAATTGGAGCAAAAAATAAAATGGATGCCTCCTGCCCAATGCAGGACGCATCCATAATTTCCGCCGGATGTGGTCTTTCTTCCTTTAAAAACTCTGTGCCGCTTTAACCGCTCGCTGCCAGCCGCTGTACAGCGTTTGCCGCTCCTTCTCGCCAAGCTGCGGAACAAAAGTCCGATCAATACTGATTTTGCTTAAGAGCTCTTTTTTATCCTGCCACAGACCTACCGCCAAGCCGGCTAAAAAAGCAGCTCCAAGCGCTGTGCTTTCCTGATTGACCGTTCTTTCTACCTTCGTATTTAAAATATCGCTTTGAAACTGCATCAAAAAATTATTCTGAACGGCTCCGCCATCTACCCGCAAGGTATCTAGCGAAAGCCTGCTTTCCGCCTTCATCAGTTCCATAATATCTCTGCTTTGATAGCAGATCGCCTCTAAGGTCGCCCGAATAAAATGTTCCTTCGTCGTTCCTCTGGTCAAACCGAACATCGCGCCTCTGGTAGCGCTATTCCAGTACGGCGCCCCCAAACCAACAAAAGCCGGCACCAGATACATTCCTTCGCTGCTTTGCACCTTCTCGGCATATTCCTCCGTCTGCGCCGCTGATTTGATCATGCGCAGACCATCTCGCAGCCATTGTACGGCGCTGCCTGCCACAAACACACTGCCTTCCAGCGCATACTCCACCTTACCGTCCAATCCCCAGGCAATCGTAGTAAGCAGCCCATTATCAGAAAGAATCGGCGTTTTCCCTGTCTGCATCAGCAAAAAGCAGCCGGTTCCATAGGTGTTTTTTACCATGCCAACCTCAAAGCAGCCCTGTCCAAACAATGCCGCCTGCTGATCTCCTGCAATTCCGGCGATCGGTACTTTTTGCCCGAAGAAATGATATTCTGCCGTTTCCCCATAAAGATACGACGACGGCTTCACCTCCGGCAGTATGCTTCTGGGAATCCCGAACAACTCCAAAAGCTCCAAATCCCATTCCAGCGTATGAATATTAAAAAGCTGCGTTCGAGAAGCATTGCTGTAGTCCGTGGCATGAATCTTTCCACCGCTAAGCTTCCATGCCAAAAAACTGTCGATTGTTCCGGCTAGGAGCTGACCGGCCTCAGCTTTTTCCTTTGCCCCCTTTACATTTTCCAAAATCCATTGCCACTTGCCCGCCGAAAAATATGGATCAATCAAAAGACCTGTTTTTTCCTTTATTTTTTGCTGATAGCCTCGCTCTCGCAGGCTTTTGCAAATTTCCTCGGTTTGACGGGATTGCCAGACGATCGCATGATAAACCGGCATACCGGTAATCTTATCCCAAATAACCGCCGTTTCTCGCTGATTGGTAATCCCAATCGCCGCTACCTCCTCAGGACGGACGCCCGATTTCGTCATCACCTCCGCCATTACCGCCAACACGCTCAGCCAAATCTCATTGGCATCATGCTCGACCCAGCCGGGATTCGGAAAATACTGCTGAAACTCCCTCTGTGCCATTGCTGTAACCTGCGCCTCCCCGTCAAACAAAACCGCCCGACTGCTGGTCGTTCCCTGATCAATTGACAAAATATACCTTTTCATAGCCTCTCCTATCTCCTGTTATTTCCTATAAAAGCTGCTGCTCGCTCATCTCTCCGCGTTGCTTAAAATTGACACTTCTGTCCTTCTCTCCTCTTTTCTTTCGCCAAAGCCTGCCCTTTAAAAAAATTTCTTCCCCAACGCTTTAGCCAAGCTCTCTTTCCTTAGGCAATCCGCTTCCCTGCTCTAAACGCTTCCCCGTCTTTTTAAGTACGCCTCCACCAATTTGCGGTCGGAAACCGTTACCGCCTCCGCTCCGTAAGCAAAGCAGGCCTCAATCTCCTCTATCGTAGAAAGCAGTCCTCCGCTCATAATTCTTTGCCCTGTTTCCGCTTTGATTCGGGGCAGGATGGTCGGTGCGATGGCTGGCAAGACCTCCACAAAATCCGGCTTGCACTCCTGACATAGGCGAATTCCCTTGCTCAAAGATTTTGTGTCAATCAAAAACAAGCGCAGCACTCCCAGCCGCCCTTTTTCCATAGCTCTTTGCACCACCTTGGGACGAGTGGATATCACTCCGTCCGCTTGTAGATACTGACAAATATATTCGCAGCCCGCTTCGTCATTCGCCAGACCATGCAAAAGATCCATATGCAGCAAAGCCTTCTTGCCCTTTGTATGCGCCTGCGCGATCAAAGGCTGCAAAAGCCCGATATGAAAATCAATCAGTACGCAATATTCCAACGGCAGCTCCAAAAATTTTTCAAATTCCCTTGCCGAGGAAATAGCTAAAATCAGCTCCCTTTGTTTCATTCTCATCCTTTCCGGATAGTTCTTTGAGAAAAATCCGCCCTATTTCAATAAATCCCGCCTCCTTCCGCCATAGAATGAGGCTTGCAGCGCACTAAAAGCCTCAGCCCCTTTCAGGCTTCCCGACCCAAAGCTGCCTGCATACTTCGGCTGGCTATAATATCCGCGGGCAGTCCGCAAACATTTTTTATAATGACCTCCCGCAATGCTACCGGTGCCTTAACCTCCGCCCGATCAATCGCTTCCATCACTTGCGGAATCATATCCTTGGGTATATTTTCCGAGGTGATGACGGGCAATCTTGGATACAGGGCATTCGCAATCCGTACCGTCGAGGTCAGCATTCGCATCGGCTGTCTGCACTCTGCCTCCGCATATTTCTTCCCCCGCCCGCAGCGATTTCCCGAAACCGTCTGCAAATTCCCCTCGGTATCCGTTTCTGCATAAAGCTCGCAGCCGATGGGGCAGACAATGCAAATAAATTGCTTTTTCATTTTTTATCCCAGCCCTTGCCATGCTTCCTGAAAGCATCGCCCAAAAGCAGATATTTTTCAAAAAGCTGTGTGCAAAGGCCTTCTTCCTTTCCCAAATCTCTTTTTCTTTTTGTGCCTTTCCTCTGCCGAAGAATACTCCGGCGAGCCTTTCACCAAGGGCCGCAGACAATCAATCTGCCGCTTTGATCCTCGGCCTTTATTTTTCACATATCCGCGCTTCCTTCGGGGCAAGCTCTAGCCGAAGCTCTCCCTGCAAAGCACCAAGCTCCTCCGCCGACAGGGTAAGCCTTTCCATTTCCGCCGGAATCAAATGCTTCTTCTTTATTGATTTTACCACTACATCATCCATCTTGACAAGCAATTCCGCTTCATCCTGAACGGCAGATACTCGAAAGGAAAAGGTAACATCCGTTTCCGGTCTTTTGCGGATTCGTTGCGGCAGAATATACGCAATTCCGGCTCCGGCTGTCGCCTGCGCTTCCTCGCCCGACTCCAGCCGTCCTTGCAAATAGGCCGCGGCGCTTTTCCCCGAATGCAGCCCCTCCTCGCTGACAAAATCTACCACATCATGCACATGCAACACGTTCCCACAGGAAAAAATTCCTCTATGCTCCGTTTCATTTGCTTCGTTTACCAAAGCTCCCTTCGTTTTCGGCGATAGCGAAAGGCCGGCGTTTTGGCTCAGCTGATTTTCCGGAATCAGCCCAACCGACAAAAGCAGAGTATCACAGTTAAAGCTCTTTTCTGTTCCGGCAATCGGCCGCAGTCCTTCATCTACCTCGCTGATTTGAATCCCGCTGACCCTGTCTTTGCCATAGATCTCGGTTACCGTATGGCTTAGAAAAAGAGGAATGTCAAAATCTCTAAGGCATTGCTGAATATTTCGGGGCAGTCCATTGGAGTACGGCATAATTTCTGCCACTCCCAGAACCTTCGCTCCCTCTAAGGTCATTCTTCTTGCCATAATCAGTCCAATATCGCCGCTTCCCAAAATAAAGATCCTCCTGCCAACCAAATACCCCTCCATATTGAGGTAGCGCTGCGCTGTTCCAGCTGTCCACACGCCGGACGGACGATAGCCGGGAATATGAATGGCTCCCCTGGTGCGCTCGCGGCAGCCCATCGCCAAAACAATCGCTCTCGCCCGAATCTGCTGATAGCCCTCCTGGGCATTGGTATAGGTAATTACCTTGTCCGGCGAAATATCCAAAACCATCGTGTCCAGCAAATAGGGAATACGATATTGCTCTATTTTATCCGCCCAGCGTTCGGCGTACTCCGGGCCGGATAATTCCTCCTTAAAATAATGTAGTCCGAAGCCGTTGTGGATGCATTGCAGTAAGATACCGCCCAATTCCTTATCTCTTTCCAGAATCAGAATATCTCTTACTCCTTCCTCATAGGCCCCGCAGGCCGCCGCCATTCCAGCGCTTCCGCCGCCGATAATTGCCAAGTCAACTGTTTTCATGCTCCGCTCCTTTCGCCTGCTTGGTTTCCGCTGTAAAGATCGGACTGCGCTCGCTGTCAAACATCACCTCCAGCGGAGAAATACCCAATTCTCTTGCCAAAATCTCCACCACTCTCGGCTCACAAAAGCCTCCTTGGCATCTACCCGCTCCCGGTCTTACTCTCTTTTTAACCGCCTTTACCGTTCTTGCCCCAACCGGACGACAGATACAATCTATGATCTCTCCTTCACTGACAGATTCGCAACGGCAAATAATCCGGCCGAAGCGCCCATCCTTTTTCACATACTCATTCTTTTCCTCTATACTCCTGCCGCTCAATCGAATCGGCGGGCAGCGTCTCTGATAGTCCGCCCTTGGCGGATAATTCTCCCTTGCCCCAATCAGCTCCTGTGCAATATACCTGCCAATGGCGGGAGCCGCGGTAAGACCGGGCGATTCAATCCCCACTGCCTGAATAAATCGAGGATGTCGCTCCTCCTCCCGAATAATAAAATCGCCGGTGCTTCCCGTTGGCCGAAGTCCGGCAAAGCTGCGGATAATCTTATCAAAGGGAATATTCTTTACGGTTTTGGTCAACGCCTGACGGATGAATTCCAAGCGAGAACGCGCTGTTCCAATGTCCTCCTTATTCTTGATTTCCTCCGAATCCGGCCCCAAAAGAATATTATCATGCACACTGGGAATCGCCAGCACACCCTTGCCCAGCTTAGATGGCACCGGATAAATCGGTCTGCCGACCAAAGGCTCAATCGCATTATCCAATACAAAATACTGTCCCCGCCTCGGCGTAATAGTAAAGTCCATTTCCGGCTCCAGCAGCTTGTACACGTCATCGCCATGCACTCCGGTGCAGTTTATAATATAGCGGCTCTTTAAAACGGCCCTCTGCCCATTTTTTTCTGTGGTAAGCTCATAATGCTCCGGCTTTTCCTCTATGGCAACCAGCGTTTCATTCAGCCTTAGCTCACAGCCGTTCAGCACCGCCTCCTCCATCATTGCCAAGGTAATCTCCCATGGATCCACCACACCGGTGGTCGGCAGGGATAATGCCCAAAGCACCTGATCGCTCAAATTCGGCTCCAGCCTTCTGGCGGCCTCACCGTCCATTTCCTCACAGGGAATTCCCCGTTCCTCGGCCTGTCGCTTCAGCCCTGCTAAAATCTGCCTTTCTTCTTCATTTACCGCCACGACAAAGGCTCCGGTCTGCCGATACAGCACATGCAGCCGACGGCAAAGCTCGGGATACATTCGATTTCCCTCAACATTAAATCTCGCCTTCCAAGTACCGGGCTGCGGATCATGTCCGGAATGGACAATCCCGCTATTGGCAATGGACGTTCCCTCGGCAACGTCATTTTCTCTTTCCAGTACCGCTACCTGACAGTCATATTGCGATAAATAATAGGCAACCGCCGCTCCCATTACTCCAGCCCCAATCACTGTAACATCCTTCATTTTTCCCTACCTGACCTTCCTTTCCCTGCTTTTCCTTCAATAACTCTTTCCCTTATTATAGTATTATAGCAAAAAAGACATCAAAATAAGCAAACGCTTTTTTGATGTCCTTCCACACTCTTGACAACTTTATAACAAAATTTCCTAATTAACTTGCTTTCATTATATCAGCTTTCCCCGAATTGTCAAGCGCATCTTTGCGGGAGCCTTACCGGCGGCGAAAGAGCTCCATAAGCTCCTCCGCCGAAAATCGTTTCAGCGTCCTTCCATCACCGTCGATAAAGCGCTCCGCCAGCTCCCATTTCTTATTCTGCAATTCAAAGATTCTTTCCTCAATCGAATCGGCAACGATCATAGAATATACGCTGACCGACTGCCGCTGGCCAATGCGATAGGCTCGGTCAGTGGCCTGATTCATTGCCGCCTTGTTCCACCACGGATCAAAATGAATCACTGCCTGTGCCTCCGTCAGATTCAGTCCGGTACCGCCCGCCTTGAGCGAAATCAAAAAGACCTCAAAGCCTCCCGTCTGAAATTCCTGAACCGCCTGATGCCTTTCCTCCTTCGGCGTCGAGCCCTGCAAAATGCGGTAGGATATCTTTCTTCTTTTCAGCTCCACCGCCAAAAGCTCCAAAACCTTAGTAAAAGAAGAAAAAATCAAAATTTGCTGCTTTTGGAGGGTAAGCTCCTTCACCAGTCCGATACAAGCCTTGACCTTGCTGCCCGTTTCGGCAACTCCCTCCTCCACCAAGCTTCTGTCACAGCAAAGCAGACGCAATCTGGTTAACAGCGCCAAAATCTCAACACTCAGCTCGCCGCCGCTCTCGCGCAGCATAGCCTGAACGCTCCGCGATACCGAAGCCTCCTGCGCCAAATAAGCCAGCCTCTCCTTCTCGTTCAGCTCCACCGTAAAAACCTTTTCCACCTTGTCCGGCAGTTCCTTCAGCACATCTTTTTTCAGCCGCCGCAAAATAAACGGAGAGGTCAATGCCTTCAGCTTCTCTCCGGCCGCTGCCCGCCCTTCGCGGACAATCGGAATTTCCAGCTTTTTGCGAAACTGTGAATAAGAATAAAGGTAGCTCGGCATTAAAAAATCAAACACCGACCAAAGCTCCGCCAGATTATTTTCAATTGGCGTGCCCGACAAAGCTAAACGATGCTCACTCTTTAGCTGCTTGGCTGCTCTGGCGGACTTGGTTTGCATATTTTTAATGCGCTGCGACTCATCTAAAATCACATAGTGAAAATGCAGATCCCTTATCTCCGGCAAATCTCTCAGTAAATAGTCATAGCCCGTAATCAGCAGCTGGTATTCCCCCGCCGTCCGCCACAGTGCAAGACGCTGCTCCTTATCGCCCAACACACAGGCAGCCTTCATCTCCGGAAAGAAGCGCTCCGCCTCATCCCGCCAGTTATAAATCAGCGAAGCAGGGCAGATTACCAGCGAAGTTTTATTCGGCGCTTCTGACAAAACGCACAGCGTTTGCAGAGTCTTCCCCAATCCCATATCATCCGCCAAAATTCCATTCAGGCCCAGCTCCTCCAGCAGCTTTAAAAATTTTACGCCCTCCTTTTGATAATCCTTAAGCAAGGCTTCCGCTTTGTCCGACAAAACAAATTCCACGCTGCGATGCTCTAAAAAGCGCTCTCTAATCATTTCCAGCTCCGCGTCAAAATTCATCGCCATCGCCTCAGTCGACAAGGAAAATAGCTGCTGCATCGGCAGCATAATCTCCCCCTTCTCCAGATCCTCCGGTAAAATATTCTGATTTTCCATAAAGTCAGAAAACTCCTGCCATGACGACGGCTCCAGCTTGATTGTTTCGCCGTTTTTCAGCCTGTGATACTCCTTTTTCCGGCGGAAGCTTTTAAGCATGGCAATAACTTCCTTCCGCTCAGCATCGCTGAACTGTATATCCAGCTTCAACAGCTTGCCCTTTTGCCGAACATGTAAGGACGGTGCAGCCCGATACACCTTGTGGTACGCCTTCAGCTCCTCCGACACCCACACCTCTCCATAAGCCGCCAGCTCGGCCGTCAGCTGATCCAGCCAATACTGATCAATATTAGAAAAATAATATGCCTCATTTTTAAAAAAACAGCCGCATTCCTCCAACGAACCAGCAATCCGTGCCGCCAGTCGAGAAAAAACATCTCCCTCCAGTCTGATTCGGATACTATTTTTATCCAAATCCAGCTTAAACACCAGCGATTCCGGCTCTCCTTCCAGCTCTCCATTGGCCCTTTTTACCTTTTCCAACAGCTCCGGCAGCAGCTCCTCCCCGAAATACACGCCGGAGGGCATCTCTCGAATCAGCTCCATTAACTGGCTCAAGCTCAACACATCGGGGAAAAAAATTCTCTCAAAAATATTCTCCTGAAAGCGATAGGCATATTTCCCCGTTATCAGTAGCGCCAAATCCACGCCGCTGTAATCCAACCGGTAAAAGCCTTGGCTTAATGGTTCAATCCGTAGCTCCGGATTTTGCTCGCTTTCCACTAGGACCATCTCCGACAAGATCTGCGGATTTTCACTGAAAAAGTCAAACAGCTCATCCAGCGGCGCATGAATCAGCGGTAAATAAGCTCCTCCGCGCGGCAACACAGAGGAGCATTGCCGCAAAAGCTCAATCAAGCGCCAAGCCTCCTCGGTAAAGGCACTTCGCTTATGAGTAAAGGCAAGCTTTTGCCCATAGCGATGAAACTCCTCCCTACCGATCCACTCCAAAAATTGTGATAAATTCTTAATTTTATAAGATGACTCCGCTCCAACCTTAAAGCTTAAAGCCGGCTGACTTTCTCCATATTCATTCGGCTCATAGGAAAAATACGCCTGCAGCTCCATTCCCTTTTCCTCCGGCGGCTCAATCCGAAACAAACCCCCGCTCTCGGGAAGCTGGTGCTTCAGGCTTTGATAAGCCCGCGCTGTCATATTCGCATAATATTGATATCTTTGTCTGGTCTGCCGAGCCTCCTTCTCCGACATGCTTTCTCTCTTTGGTACCGGTAGCAGATGGCAGTCTGGCAGCGGAAAGCCCGACTCCGCCACAGCAATCTCACTAAGCAGCACATTTTGTCCATTCAGACCAGCAAGCGCCGCATTGATATGGGAGCAAAACTGAACCGCCGCAAAGTTCTGCTCCTCTTTGCAGGTGCAGGAAAAATTGTTAATCGTCAAATCCTTGTTCAGCAAAATATACTGCGTTTCCGGTTGCGGATAGGACCAGCGGTTTCGAATCAGATAATAGCCCTCCGGCAGCTGCTTCAACTGACAGCGATTGCCATAGGCAAAGTGCCGATCCCGCTGATACGCCGCCTTGGTTGTAAAGCGCAAAATCTCTTGTTCTGCAATCTTTAGCAAGGGCAAAATCCTCGATTTCTCATTCTTTGCCTCTCCTTCAATCTCATACAGCACCGCCGCAATATGCTTGCAGTAAAAGCCCGATTCGGCATAGGGACAGCTGCATTGAACGGAACCTATCCCGCCTCTGCTGTTTAAGCGAACATTTACCCGATAGCTGCTGCCATTCCCATCCACATACGCAGAATATGAATTTCCCCTGCCGGACAGCCCGACCACGCGCCCTTCCTTGTAATAGCGCTCTCCTCGCTTTAAAATATGCTCTAAAAATAATCGTTTCCAGCTCATATTCTCACATATGCCGAAGCATATTCCTTTCTTCGTTTTGATGTTTTTGCCTTAGCCTGCCTTGCAGAAAATCCCAGCTTTTGGTTCCTTTTGCGCAATTTCCAGCTTTCCGACACCAAAGCTCCCATTTCTGTCCTTGCTCGTAGCACCATTTCCTCCTAAATACCAGCCTCTGGCAATCCCTTTCCCTGAGCAAATACCAGTGAGTGCCAAATCGGGCTGTCCTTTTTTCACAGAATAGCTGCTACACTTCTTTCTCTTATCCTAGTGGGCTCCTCTGTTTTCCTCT
>JBGZBY010000050.1:0-12438 GCA_041844915.1 Eubacteriales bacterium | reverse complement strand
CCTTTCATTGCTCTCTCCTATTTATATAATATCTTTTCTATCATTTCACCCTTGCCCACTGTTCGGTTAATCTCTACCTGCTGAATACCGTCTGCAAAGCTTTCTCTGCCTCCCTCAATCGCAAAAGGCTTTCCATCAAAGCAGGGCAGCCCAAGCTGCAAGCTACGCGCAAGCCAAATCAGCTCAACCAATACAAACCGCCGCACAGCACAGCCGCCGAAAAGCCTTGCTTCTCCTTGGCCGCTGTCTGATTAAGCTCTAAGCACTGAATGCTATCGCCCCATTATTTTATTATAACAATGATTTAGGGCAACTGCAATTTTTTTAAATCCTGTAATACAAATTTAATCTGACTTAATAAATCCGAATCTGATTCCGGCTTCATTAAAAAAGCTGATCCGCCCTTGGTTTGAAAGCGAAGCCGTCTTTTTCTTTCCTCCAAAAACGGAAGCAGTTTTTCGCCGTCAAATCGGGCATTGGCAAGCGTCGCCAGTTCGACCTCCCCATTTCTCATCTGAATTGCGGTAATGTCCAGGGCATGCGCCATCCCTTTAATCAAGCCGATCATCAAAAGATTCTGCACGCTTCTGGGCGGCTCACCGTAACGGTCAATCAGCTCATCCAAAATGTCCAAATAGTCCTCCTCATTCCGAATCGAGGCGATTTTTTTATAGCTCGCCAGCTTTTCTTCCTCCTGCTCAATATATTCCGGAGGGATATAAGCATCCACCTTCAGCTCAATGCTGGTTTCAAAATCCTCCTGCCTTTGACGCGGATCCGTCTGGGCGCTGATACTGCCCGCCACCAGCTTCGTATAAAGCTCATAGCCGATAGCATCCAAATGCCCGCTTTGACTGGTTCCCAACACATTTCCCGCACCTCGCAGCTCCAGATCCCGCATGGCAATCCGAAAGCCTGACCCGAATTCGGTAAATTCCCGAATCGCCTTCAATCTTTTTTCCGCCACCTCCTGTAGGACCTTATCCCTTTTGTAGGTCAAATAAGCATATGCCACCCTTGATGATCTTCCAACTCTGCCTCTAAGCTGATACAGCTGGCTAAGCCCCATTTTATCTGCATCCTGAATAATAATCGTATTGACATTGGGAATATCCAGTCCAGTTTCAATAATAGTCGTTGCCACCAGCACATCAATTTCTCCCTGAATAAAGGAAAGCATAATACTTTCCAGTTCATGCTCGGACATCTGCCCATGGGCATAAGCGACCACTGCCTCCGGTGTCAGCGCTTGCAGACGGGCGGCCACATCCTCAATATTTCTCACTCGATTATAAACATAATATATCTGCCCGCCGCGACTGATTTCTCGATAAATCGCGTCCCGAATCAGTCCTTCGTCGTGCTCCAGCACATAGGTCTGAATCGGCTGTCTTTCATGAGGCGGCTCCTCCAGCACCGACATATCCCTTATTCCGATCAGCGACATATGAAGTGTTCTGGGAATCGGCGTCGCCGTCAGAGTCAGCACATCAATATTTTCTTTTAATTGCTTGATCTTCTCCTTATGCTTTACCCCGAATCTTTGCTCCTCGTCGACAATCAAAAGCCCCAGCTCCTTAAATTTGACATCGCCGGACAGCAGGCGATGCGTTCCCACCACCATATCCACCAGCCCGCGTTCCAGCTCCGCCAGCGTTTTCTTTATTTCCCTCGCCGTGGAAAAACGACTTAAAATACCAAGCTTAACCGGAAAGTCCTTAAACCTCTGAACAAAGTTATTGTAGTGCTGCTGCGCTAAAATCGTCGTCGGTACCAAATAAGCCACCTGTCTGCCGTCCTGAATCGCCTTAAACGCTCCGCGCAAGGCCACCTCGGTCTTACCATAGCCGACATCGCCGCAAACCAGCCGATCCATTACCTTATCCGAGCACATGTCTGCCTTCATATCGGCAATTGCCGTCAGCTGATCTTCCGTTTCCTCATAGGGAAACAGCTCCTCAAATTCCTGCTGCCAAACGCTGTCCCTACTGAATTCAAACCCTTTAGCCCTTTGCCGATGAGCATAAAGCTCGATCAGCTCCGCAACCATTTCGTCAATTGCTTTTTTTGCCTTTCCGACCGTCCGCTTCCACTCCTGACCGCCCAAGCGATTCAGCTTCGGCGTAACTCCCTCTCCGCCGATATACTTTTGAATCCGGTCAAGCTGGGTAGTCGGAATAAATAAATTTCCATCATTTTGGTATTTGATTTTTATAAAATCTCTGGCCATGCCATCCGTTTCAATTGTTTCCACGCCGGAAAAAATGCCGACGCCATGGCTTTCATGCACAACATAATCGCCCGCCTTTAAGTCGTAAAAGCTTTGCAGCCTCTGCCCTCCGCTCTTTTTGCTTGCTTTGCTGCGCTTTCGGCTTTTTCCAACTTCGGTTTCCGCAAATACCGCAAATCGAATTTCCGGATAGATAAAGCCCTGTCGCAGGCTTCCCGTTGTCAGTGCAATCCTGCCCTCCGCAGCTCTTGCTGTTTTTCCGACCCGAAAAACCGGCAACCCCTTATTTTCTAAAAGCTCCTGCAAACTGTCCAGCATTGCGCCGGAAGCGACAAACACCACCACCTGATACTGCTGCTTGACATAGTATGCCAGATCTTTAGCCATCGCTTCAAAATCATGGTGATATAAATGCGCGCTGCTGCCACTGATTTGAATTTCTTCCCGATAGGGAAGCTCTTTTCCCATTTGATAAAGACTGCTAAACAAGACGCTTTCGCCGCCTGCAAGCGAAGTAATCAGCTGTCGATAATCCAATCCCGCCTGCATCTGCTCCAGTAAAAGATAGCCTTTAAAAAACCGGCTCTCTAAGCTTTCCCGATATTCCTGCTCCAGCGTCCGAATCCTTTCCATCAGCTTTATCGGCTCATCAAGAACAATCAGCGGTTCACGGAAATAATCCAGCAGGCTGACAGTTTCGCTGAAATAGTAGCGCAGATTGCTTTCAATTCCGGCAAAGCTGCCATTATTTTCCATTTTCTCCAGCAATGCGGAAACCGTCTTTTCCAACTGCTCCAGCGCCTCCGGATTGCCTTGTAATTTCTTTGCCGTTTGCTTATGATCCTTTTTCAGCGCCTCCGCCGCCTTCTTTGCCATTCCCTTCTCCAACACGATCTCTCGGTTCGGAAAGATTTCCGTCCGGTCAATCTCCCTAATTGAACGCTGCGTATCGGGATTGATCAGGCGAATCGAATCAATTTCATCATCAAAAAATTCCAGCCGCAAAGCAAATTCCCCAAAGGGCGGAAAAATATCAAGGATTCCGCCGCGCAGGGCAAATTCCCCTCTGCCCTCGACCCTTGGCACTCTTTCATAGCCCATATTGACCAGTTTTTCCATAAGCTCCGCCGGCACTATTTGATCGGTATGCTCCACGGCAATACAAGCGGCTGCAAAAGCCTCTTTCGGAAGCATAGCATCTCTCAGGGCTTCTATACTGCAAATCACAGTAATATCCTCTTCAGCCAAAAGCCTTTTTAGCACCTCCAGCCGAAGGCGTACAATATCCTGACTGCGCACATCTGCCTGATAGAAAATAAAGTCCTTGGCCGGATACTGAAATACCTCCTTTTCATAAAAAGCAAAGCTTTCCGCCAGCTGCCGCACCTGTAATTCATTATAGGTAACGATCAGCTTCTGTCTTTTTTGCCCGGCCGAAAGCGCGTAGGTCAAATGTATCTTCTGCTCATCCGTAACGCCGCTCACCGCCAAAGGCCCCGCCTTTTTCTCAAGCTTATTTTTTAACAGCCGAAAAGCCTCTAAATTCTTTAGAGGCTGCAACAATAAATCCATAGATTTACTCCTTATTTCCTATATTTTCAAAAGCTCTGCACGGCAGGCAGCTGCTCTTATCTCTACCGAACAGTCCACCGCCATGCGAAAACCGGTATAGCCTAAGCTATACCGGTCGATTTCCTTGCTTCCGTCAAAGCTGCGCCGTATTCACCGTCACAGCTCCTTTGCCTTGTTATAATCCTTGACCTGCTTCTCAAAGGTATACGGCGCTTTGTTCTGGAAAAAATAAGCGTCGGTCGTGCTGTCAACAATCACCCATTTCCCGCCGACATATACCTCATTCCACGCATGATAGACCTCGGTAAAGGTTGAATAGCCCTTGATCATCTTCGTCGGAATCCCCTGCTGGCGAAGCACTGCCGCAAACAAGGAAGAATAGTCGTAGCATATGCCGTTCAGCGTTGTAATCGTACTGTCAATATCCGGCAGATAGCTGGTATCAATTTTTTTGATTTTTTCGTAATCGTATACGATCTTTTCGATAATGTATTCGTACAAAACCTTGGTCTTTTCTTCCTCGGTCAAATTCCGCCCCAATTCCTTTTCTCTTGCCGCAATCAACTGCTGCGAAAGCTTGATCGCCTTTTTCTGCTCATCCCAGTCGATCTCCTGAACTGACTGTAGATAAACCGAATTGGGATCGGACAACGTAACATCAATATCCTTTCCGGTAACAGCGCGGTATTTATTTCCCTCGGTATTTTCATAGACCTTTACATTGTATTTGCCATTTCCCATCTGCAAGGGAAAATAAACCATTTTATCCAAATTTTGCAGATTATAAGAATATTTTTCCGTACCCTTGGTCACCATCAGTTTAATTTTTTTGGCAGTTCCCGTATTATAGTACACGCCTACCTTTCCCAAAGCACTCTTGCTGTCATCAATTTTGATTGTTTCTGTTGCAAAGACTTCGGTACTCATTCCGCTTAATCCAATTATCAGACCAATTAGCCAAATCCATCGTTTCATTTTCATTTCTCCTTTCTATTTATCCTTAAAAGAAAGCTGAAAATAAAAGAAGCTCTCTTTCGGTTGCTGGCTGCCACCCCTAGGGAAGGCCCTGTAGTTTTGCGTCCTGCTCTTTCAAACAGTTTGCCCTTATCGTTGAGAGCATATACCTTGTTACTGAAGTCTTGCAATTGCGTAATGCTCTGTTAAAACTGATTTTACTTTACTATACTCCAAGGAAAAAATCAAGTCTAATATGTAGGTAATTTGACCTATTTATTAAAATATTCTGTGTTTTTCTCGTTATTTTTCTGTCGAAGACTCTGCTGGTTTTTCTGCCGGCTGCGCCGGTTCTTCAACCGCCTCCGCTCTGGCCTTTACAATAATCCGCTCCTCAGGATTGATACCCAGTTCACAGGTAATCAGCGTAAGCTCCCGCTTACTCTTATTTTGTGCTAGCACCGACAAATCCGTTTTATGCACCCTTATTTTTTCGTATACCGTATATATCGTCGCTCCTGCCTGTGTGTTAATAATAATGGTATCGCTGCTGCCCAGCTCATCCAGCCGATTAAAAAAATCTCCAAAGCTATGGCTTCGGTGCCCCGCTAGCACGGAATTTCCATTTTGGCCAAGCTCGGCAGTCTTCGGCATATGCCCGATACAAAATCGAAGGGTAGCATCATCTACGCCCTCGGCAATCGGATATTTCAAAGCTATCTTGGGAATCTCAATGATACCAATGGCCGTCGGTCCAGTTTTTAGCTTAGTAACATTCTCTGCATTCAGCCCCTCGCTCAGTTCAATCTCGGCAATCGCTCTTGCCGCTGCATCCAAATCGCTTTGCAGCGTTTCATCATCCGTATAGCCGAGAACCTGATCCAGCTTTTCGGCTTCCTTCTCTACTCCCACTTCAAACTGAGCGTAAAGCTCCTTCAACATCCGCTCCTGCTCTCTGTCCGCCAAATATCTCCCAACAAAGGGAATCCCGATAATCACAATACCAGCCAGCAGCAAGAGATTACCCAAATGATTGCGCCATCCGCCTCTCTTTTTACTCGATTTTTTGGCGCTCTCCTCCGCTGCTGCTTCACCTGTTCCAGCTTCTGTCCTTAATTCCTCTGCTTCGGCAACTTCCTTGCCTTCTGCCTGCGAATCTCTTTTTTCCATATTCTTCCTGTCTTTCCTTTTTCTTCTGCTTCAGGAAATTCCCTCCGCACCTTTCTAACTGACTTTTTTATCTTTTTTCAAACTTCCTTATTCGTCATCAGCATCCTCACCGTTTGGAAAAAGCCTGTCTTGCCTGTGCAGGGCCTTTCTGCTTCTGATTTCCGGCTTCGTTTGACTTTGTACGCTGTCAACCGTTAAAATGATTCATCGCATATTCGATACCATGCTCAAGATAAGCCTCTATCGCCTGCGAAGTCTTCAGCGCCATCTCTACCGCCAGCTTTAATTCTTCCTTATTCATCCGCCGCATTACAAAGTCCGCTGAATCCATACCGGGAATCTGCGGCCCTACCCCGACTCGAAAGCGAATCAATTCCTGCGTTCCCAAGTGAGCAATAATATTTTTCATGCCATTATGACCGCCGGCGCTGCCCTTTTCTCTAATCCGAAGCTGACCCAGCTCAAGGCTGATCTCATCGTAAACCACTACCACATCCGCAGGGGTAAGCGAATAAAAGCTCATTGCCGCCCGAATGCTCTCTCCGCTTAGATTCATATATGTCTGGGGCTGTAGAAGAATCACCTTTTCGCCGCGAATATTGCCCTGCCCCAAAATTGCCTTATGCTTTTTCTTATCCAGTCGGATCCCGTTTTCATGCGCCAAGCGCTCAATTACTTCAAATCCGATATTATGCCGAGTTGCCGTATACTGCATCCCCGGATTGCCCAATCCGGCAATTATTTTCATGATACTGCCCTTTCCGCCCTTTCTGCCTTTTCTGTTTTGTCCATTTCTGTAAGAGCGTTTTACCTAAAACATCATTTATCTGCAAACTGCTCTCGTCCAAATTTTTCTGCCGCCGGGCTTATTTTATTCCTCAACCTTCACCGCATTTTCTGCTATTTGTCGTGAATGCTTTTCGGCAGCTGTCTTGGCTTTCGCTCACTCTTCTTATTTTTTCCGTTATTTCCGTTTATTATTTGATCTCGATATTTTGCTCGCGATTCGGGCCGACTCCGACATAGCTGACCTTGGCGCCGCATTTTTCTTCAATAAAAGCAATGTAGTCCTTTACCTCCTGCGGCAAAGCCTCATAGCTGCGGATATGGGAAATATCGCCCCAACCCTGCAATTCCTCGTATACCGGCTTACATTTTGCCAATTCATTTAAGCTGGCAGGAAAATCCGTAATCTGCTCCCCATCCTTTTCATAGGCAACACAAACCTTGACCTTCGGCAAGCCCGAAAGCACATCTATTTTATTTAAGGCAATATCCGTCAGCCCGTTGGTTCTAACGGCAAATCGCCCAATCACAGCATCAAACCAGCCCGTTCTTCTGGCTCTGCCGGTAGTGGTGCCAAATTCTCTGCCAATCTGCCGAATCCGCTCCCCAATTTCATCGTTTAGCTCGGTCGGAAAGGGACCTTCTCCCACCCTGGTAACATAGCCCTTCATAATGCCAATGCTTTGCGTCAGCGTATTCATGCCAATACCGCTGCCGATCGAAACGCCGCCAGTCGTTGGATGCGAGGAAGTTACAAAGGGATAGGTGCCGAGATCAATGTCCAGCAGCGTTCCTTGAGCGCCTTCAAACAGCACTTCCTTTCCCGCCTCAACCGCTTCATGAATCAGTGTGGTCGTATCGGTGAAATATTGCTTTAGTTGCTCGGCGTAGCCCAAATACTCCTCTATTATTTTATCGGCATCCAAGGTCTGATCGGATAGGTAAACCTTCTCGATTAATTTATTTTTAAATTCCGTATTTTGTCTTACCCTTGCAATAAAGTTTTCCTTTTCCAGTAGATCACACACCCGAATCCCGCTGCGCGCCGCTTTGTCCGTATAGCAGGGACCAATGCCCTTGCCGGTAGTTCCGATGCTTTCCTCGCCGAGATAGGCTTCGTGAAGCTTATCTATTACCTTGTGGTAGGGCATGACCAAATGCGCCCGAAGACTGATTTTCAGATTGTCAAAGCGAATCCCCTGTTCAGCCAAACCGGACATCTCCTCCAGCAAACCCTTCAAATCAATAACCACGCCATTGCCGATCACGCATATGGTGCCCGGATATAAGACACCGGACGGCACCAGATGAAATTTATATACCTTATCGTCCACCACAACTGTATGTCCGGCATTATTGCCGCCTTGATAGCGAACGACCATGTCCGCTCTCGCCGCCAAAATATCAATATATTTTGCTTTGCCTTCATCGCCCCATTGTGCCCCGATAATTACTTTTGCCGCCATTTTTTCTCCTTCCTCCGTTTTCCCATACCAGTCGGCTCCCACTTGCAGCAGAGCTTTTCCTCTCTCCTTCCAAATGAGTTCTCAAACAAGCGCCGTTTTCCCATCCGGAAGAACAGACGCTTTCCCACCTATTATTAATCATATCAGAAATCCGTTCTCTTGGCAAGAAAATTCCATTTCCGCTGCTGGCACAGGAGGAAATTTCGATTCCTTTCCTTATCCGTATTTAATATCAGAATTCCCAACATTTTCTTTTACAGCTGTCCCTTTCTTTGCAGCTTTTACCGCTGCCAGCGCAGACTCTTTGATTTTTCTCTTTACTATTCCGCAAAATTTGATATAATATGTTATAGGGAGGAAATTTATCTTCTGATTTTCTTTTGTGCAAGAGAACCTTGGTAGAGGGTTTTTTCGCTTTCAATTGCCGGCGGTTTATTCTCTTAATCATCGTCCACCGACAAATTTCCCGCCCGCAAATCAGATAAGCTCATAGAAAGGTTGTGATTTTATGAGAATGGAGCGAGTCAATAACAATCAAATCAAATGTTATTTAAATAAAAGTGATCTATCCGCACGCGAATTGAATTTTTCCGAAATCGCCTATGGCAATCCCAAAACACAGCGTTTATTTCAGGATATGATGTCCAAAGCCTTTCACGAGTTGGGCTTTGATATGCAAAATGTTCCAATCATGATCGAAATCGTACCGGTATCCTACGACAGCATTATGCTGATTATTACCAAGGTAGAAGATCCCGGCGATATCGACGATCAGTTCATGGAATTCCAGCAGCCGCAGCCGGCTGCCAAGGAAAGCAGCTCGAACATTCGCAAGGCGGACAGCAATCCTCAGGTAACAAAGCCCGTTTTTCAGGATTTGAATTCCTATAAAAAATCAGAGCTGACAGACGTTTCCTTTGCTTATGTATTTGACAGCTTAGAGGCAGTCGTTGCCGCCGCGCATGAGCTTTCTAAATATCGGATTGCTCAAAGCGACTTGTATCAGGAAGGAGATAATTATATTCTACTGATCAAAAACCGAAGCACCACCAAGGATCTGCGCATTCTTATTTCGGGGCTACTGGCTGAATTTGGCAGCGTATATAAAAACAATATTGTTTCCTTTGAGTATTATAAGGAGCATTGTGAGTTAATCTTTGAAAACGATGCTATTTCCCGATTGAATCTGCTGTAGCGCCTGCATCCTTTGTGCATTGCCTGCGCGAGAAGCCGGAAAGGCAAGCGCTCTTGACTTTATCATTTTTCACAGAAAGGAGCTATCTTGAAATTATTCGACTTAGACGGACCCTTCCAGCATTATGGAGGAATGGTCTTTGATTTACTGGCCGCCAATTTGTTCTGGCTGTTTTTGACAATATTCAGCTTAGGAACACTATCCGGCCCCGCCACTTTAGCGCTTTATCAATGCGTTTATCAAAGTGTGGTTTTAAAGGAAGGCTATTTGTTAAAAAGCTTCTTTTCCTCCTTGAAAAAACGTTTTTTCTTCCAGCTCGGCTTTTGCCTGCTGTACTTTGTTTTTTTGGCATTGTCCGTTATGAATCTTTATTTGACGATTACCGGTCAGTTTGGAGTGATATGGCTGCTGCCAATTTACTGCTTTATTTTTATGGAGCTGTCTTTGTTCGGCACGGTGGCCTTGCCGCTGCTGTCTCAAAATCGCAGTCTTCGCTTTATTAACCTGATCAAGATCAGTTTTATTATCGCTAACAAGCATCTGCCTTGGGTATTTCTTTGCACCCTGCCGAATGCCGCTGTCATCTTTGTTCTTCTGATTTCTTTTTGGGGCTATATTGAATTTTCTTTTCTTTTGTTTTTCCTGCCGGCATTGGCAGCTCTGCTAATCGGCCATATTATCTTAAAGAAAATTTTAGCGCAGTATGAGTATTTTGAAGGATACGAAGGTGTAGCCGCCGAATAATCGCTGCTGGTGCAAAGCCAGCCCCAAGGATTCGCTGCACAAATCTCCCTTCTCAATTCCGAAAATCCATTATGAAATGGCAATAACAAGGAAATGAACAAGTGTCGCTCTAAAATAAGCTAAAAATAAAAGTACACCAAGCCATTAGCAGTGTACTGTCCTAACAAAGATAGACCTTTTAAGCGTAGCAGTTTTATAGCTGTTACGCTATTTTTATACAGCCCAAAAATTAAAGCTGCATTGCCTCATCCAGCCTCGTTTTTCTTTCATTCCTCATATGTACCTTAGAAAACTTTCAATTTCTGATCTTGTAACCTTTCCTTTCTTATTTTCGTTTGCTTTCCGCCGCCTTTCCCCATGGACACTCCGACAATAAAAAACAGCTGCTGCATTGTGGATTCCTCGCCTTGCAGATGGTTCTGCCCAGCGCAATAATTTGCGTATTAAAACGCAGCCAATGCTCCTTGGGCAGCTTTTTTTGCAGATCCATCTCAATCTTGACCGGATCGCTTTCCTCGGTAATCCCCAGCTTGCCGGAAATTCGCTTTACATGTGTATCGACAATAATTCCGGCAATCCCATACAGATGTCCCAAGGCGACATTAGCGGTTTTTCTGCCAACTCCCGGCAGCTCGGTCATTTTCTCAATGGTTTTCGGCAACTGACCATCATATTTTTCCAGCAATATTCTGGCACAATTCTGAATATTTCGAGCCTTATTATGATAAAAGCCGGTGGAACGAATGTCCTCCTCCAGCTCTGTCAAGGACACTCCGGCATAGTCCTCTAGGCAATTATATTTTCTAAATAAATTTCCGGTTACAATATTTACTCGCTCATCAGTACATTGCGCGCTAAGCATCGTCGCAAACAAAAGCTCATACTCCCGCTGCGGGGTATAATTTAAATAGCACTGAAATTCCCGTCCGTATTGGTCATCCAGCCTTTCCAAAATCGTTTTAATCGCCTGTTTCGTTGCCATTTTATATTTTTCTCTCTCCTGTCCTAAGCTCAAATATGCCTTCGCTTCCTTCTAAAAGACGCCTTTTACGCTATTTCAAAACGCCGCTCGGCAAGCCTATATCTCAGCCTGAGCCTTTGCATTGTTTTCTAAAAAATGCATATCTCCGCCGCTTAACCACGCCAAAATCTCGCTTCATTTCTCTCCGGCATCAGTTCTCGTAGCCGCCAATACTGTCATAGGCTCTGCCGATCATCATTTATACCGCTTCACCATTTCTTCGAGAAAAGCCGGCTTCATCAGATAAAGCTTCCTTCTTTTTCAATATTTTTCAGTAAAAACTCCGCCCATTGAAAATCCAGCTCGTCATCAATGTCTACCGAGCGTTTTTTATCCATAATATAGGCATAGACTCCCGCTTGATAATAATTTGTTTCTTTTTCAATAAAATCTGTTTTCCCGATATAGAGTGCGCCGTTGATTCGATAATAGCTCGGCAAGCCTTGCCTGCCCTTTGCCAGCTCTGCCAAGTTAAGAAACCCATCCATAGAGCCGTCTGCCGGCAAGGTATTCATCCAAAGCGGACTATGCTCCGCCTCACAAACCGCCACCACCATCTGCGCCTGTCTTTCCGCCATAAGCTCATATCCCTTTTTGATGTCCTCCGCCGTCCGCAGCGGAGAGGTTGGCTGCAACAGCGCTATCGTATTAAAGCGCTGCTTTGCCGCCCGACGATACCTTTGCAAAATAGCCTTTACCACTTCCCAGCTGCCAACCTTATCGCCCGCCAAGCCCTTCTCCCGTAAAAAGGGCACTGCTGCTCCCAAGCCTTCCGCCAGCTTTGCATACTCCGGTGAATCCGTACTGACATGCACCTCGGCAAAACAGCCGGATTCCAACGCTGCTTCAATCGTATATGCCAGCATCGGTTTTCCATTCATCGGCTTGATATTTTTATCCTTTAATCCCTTTGACCCGCTTCTGGCGGGAATAATTGCTATATTTTTCATAATCTACTCTACAACTCCGTAATTTCCTCGGCGGTAAGACCAGTGATTTCCTGAATCAGGGAAATATCCAATGCCTTGGCTTTCATATTTCGGGCGGTTTGGAGCTTTTCGGAATGACGGCCGTGGACTTCACCACGTTTTTCACCTCTCCTTTCACCGATGCGAATGCCTTCTTCTATGCCCTTCTGCTCCCTCCATGCCATCTCGGAATTATAATCCCTTTCATATTTCATCGCCGCCTGATAGCGCATTCTCTCCTGCTTATCCAGATGAAATTCCTCCATCAGCCGATTCGCCTTTTCCAATGTCGCATATCCCTTTGCCATCGCTTTTCGCACCTCGCTTTCCTG
>JBGZBY010000049.1:0-10771 GCA_041844915.1 Eubacteriales bacterium | reverse complement strand
TTTTCTTTTATTTTTTCTTTTTCTTTTTTCCCGACCAGGCCGCCTTGACAGTGTATAATCAATATTTTCTGTTGCGTCTGCTCCTATTTCATGATATGATATAGAATCAATATTTGTATTTTTGAACGCGTCAATTCTGACAGCTTTTGTTGTATCGTTTTGGCAGGCTATCTAAAATACAAGCTGTCTGTAAAAAGGAGTATTTAATTATGAAGAATTTTATGAAGGAATTTAAAGAATTTGCTTTGAAGGGAAATGTATTTGACATGGCGGTCGGTATCATCATCGGTGCTGCTTTTGGTAAGATCGTATCCTCTTTGGTCGCCGATGTTTTCATGCCGCTGCTTTCGCTTTTGATGGGAAACTTCAATATCGCCGACGCCAAGATCCTGCTTAAGCCGGCGGAATTGGCCGCCGATGGTTCGGTTGCCGTGGCCGAGATTGCCATAGCCTATGGCGCTTTCTTAAACAATATCATTGATTTTCTGGCAATTGCATTGGTTATCTTCCTTATGATCAAAGTGGTAAATAAGCTTCGCCGCAAGGAAGAGCCTGCCAAGGAGGAAAAAAAGGAGGAAAAGCCTTCCGAGGATATCCTTCTGCTTCGTGAAATCCGAGATTCCTTAAAAAAATAGGAGTTTACACAAAACTATTTTTTTAGTATACTAAAAAAGAAATAAGATAGCCGCCCTGCCGTCTGTTTCCGTTATTCGGCAGGGCGGCAAAAAATTCAGTCGGCAAAAGATTCAAACGCAGCTTTTTAGCGCTTTATCTGCCGATGAAAATAATGGTCTACGAAAAAACTTTGTTTTTTGAAAAACATTCAAAAATGCTTCAAATCATAACACTGTATTAAGAAGCAAACGCTTTGAGCGAAGGAGGTGCTTTATGAGTTTATTTATAGGCTCAGGTACGGCAATTGTAACCCCGTTTCAAGCAAACGGCAAGGTTAATTTTACAAAACTGGAAGAAACGATAGATTGGCAAATACAGAATAAAACCGATGCCATCATTGTCTGTGGCACTACCGGAGAAGCAGCTACAATGAATGACGCCGAGCATTTAGAATGTATTCAAGTGGCTGTTTCTGCCGCAGCCAAGCGTGTTCCAGTCATTGCTGGTACAGGTTCTAATGATACAGCGCATGGAATAAATCTTTCCAAAAATGCCGAAAAATTGGGAGCTGATGCTCTCCTTCAAGTAACACCATATTACAATAAAACCACGCAAAAAGGGTTGATCGAACACTTTAAAGCAATCGCCAATGCAGTAAGCATTCCAATTATGCTTTACAATGTGCCTTCCCGCACCGGCATGAACATAGCTCCAAAAACTGCCAAAACATTGGCTCTGAACTGCCCAAATATCGTTGCAATAAAGGAGGCCTCTGGAGATATTTCTCATTCGGCCGAGCTTGCCTATCAAACCGAGGGGTTAATGGATATTTATTCCGGTAACGATGACCAAATTTTGCCTTTAATGAGCTTGGGAGCGAAAGGTGTTGTTTCCGTCGCCTCCAATATCGTTCCGGCGCAGATTCACGACTTGGTCATGCTCTATCTGGAAAAGAAAACAGAGGAAGCGCTCAAGCTGCAATTAAAGCTGCTTCCCCTCTTTCATGCTCTTTTTTGCGAAACCAATCCGATTCCGGTCAAAACCGCTATGAATTTAATGGGCATGCAGATCGGCGGCCTGCGTCTGCCGCTGACGGAAATGGATGATGCCAACAAGGAAAAGCTGGCAGCTGTTATGAAAGAACTTGCTCTGATTTAGCATTCAGGAGGTATTTTTATGCTTAAGCTCATCCTTCACGGCTGCTTTGGTAAAATGGGACAAGCCATTGCTTTGCTTGTCAAAGAAACAAAAGATGCGGAAATCGTCGCCGGCATTGATGCCTTTGCCGATAGCGCTGCTTCAGCGGATTTTCCGGTATTTACTTCCTTGCTCGACTGCCCGATCGCTGCCGATGTAGTAATTGACTTTTCAACGGCCGCTGCGGTAATTCCGCTTTTGACTGCCGCTAGGAAAAAAAATCTGCCGGTCGTCATCTGTACAACGGGTCTTAACCAAGAAGCCGTTGATTTTGTGCAGGAAAGCGCAGGAACAATACCCATCCTATTTTCTGCCAATATGTCCTTGGGCGTTAATCTGATGGCCTCCTTGGTGCAAAAGGCCGCGCAAACTCTAGTCGGCGCAGGCTTTGACATTGAAATCATCGAAAAGCATCACAATCGCAAAAAGGATGCCCCCAGCGGTACTGCCCTTTATTTAGCAAATTCAATCAATCAGGCTCTGCCGGAGGCATATTCCTATCAATACGACCGTTCCGATCTGACCGAAGCAAGAAAAAAGGCGGAAATCGGAATTCTTTCTTTGCGTGGCGGCAACATTGCCGGTGAGCATCAGGTCATTTTTGCCGGCGAGGATGAAATCCTTGAAATTCACCACAAAGCAGGCAGCCGTCGAATTTTTTCCACAGGCGCGCTAAAAGCTGCCGACTTTCTAAAAGGCCGCCCTGCCGGACTTTACTCGATGAGCGACGTTATCAGATAAGGAGCCTGCTGCTCTGGCGGTTTGACTTTCATGCCGAAACCGGCGACAATTTTATTTTGATTTTCTGCGCTGCCCTTTGCCGCTTGCCTGGCAAGGGGCAGCGTGTTTATTTCTGCTCTTTCCTCTGAAGGTAAATCGGCAAATCCAAAATTTCATCCGGCAGAAAAGCTGGTAAGGATGTAAAAAGCGGCTCTCCCCCTTCATAATCTGAAATCTCCCAACTTATGAAGGCATGAAAAAGCCGCTTTTTTATTCTTCTATTTTACAATTCCAGTTCTATGCCTCTGCTTCAAGCCCTCTTTTTTAGCGACTATGAATCAGAGCTGATCAGCAAAGCCAAACAACTCGCACTGGTACAGCCAGAAAAAATCCGCTTAAATATAATCTCTTCGGATTTCCTCGGCTGATTTTGCCAGCAAATAAGCAGGAGCAATATCGGCAACCGTTTTGGCGCCGCAAACTCCTTCCTTGCTAAGACGATAGGCTGCTCTGGCATAAGCCAGCAGAACGCTGGCGGTAAAATCCGGATTGGAATCCAGCTTTAGGGTGTATTCAATCTCATGAATATTCTCCTGCGCCGCGCCGGTTTTTCCCATGCGAATAACCGTGCCGCCATGCGGCAGACCGCCATGCTTGCAGTTCAACTCCTCTTGACTGATAAAATGAACGGTCGTGTCATAATCCGCAAAATAATCCGGCATTTCCTTGATCTCCCGCTCGATTCCAGCCAGATCCGCTCCATCCTCTGCTACAACGAAACATTCTCTGTGATGCTTTTCTCTGGTCGTCAGCTCCGGCATACTGCCGCTTTTTACCTGCTCAATCGCTTTTTCCACCGGAATCGTGTATTGCTTTGCGTCTTTTACTCCGGCAACTCGGCGAATGGCATCGGAATGCCCCTGGCTGATACCTTTGCCCCAGAAGGTATAGCTCTTGCCCTTCGGCAGCACTGCTTCCGCATAAATTCTCTGAATCGAAAACATTCCTGGATCCCAGCCACTGGAAATCACTGCCAGCTTCTTTCCTTTTTCAGCGGCCTCCTGCATTGCCTGATAATATTCCGGAATATGAGCATGTGTATCATAGCCGTCCACCGTATGAAAGGCTGCTGCAAAATGCGGCCCCTGCTGCGGAATATCATCCTTGCTCCCACCGCAAAGAATCATAACATCAATCTCATCTTGCATTTTCAAGGCATCCTCCATAGAATATGCCTTCGCGCCCTTCGTAAAGAGCTGAATGCTTTCCGGATCTCTTCTAGTAAAAACGCCTTTCAGCTCCATATCCTCATTCTGCTGGATGCAAAGCTCCGTACTCTTTCCTAAATTGCCGTAGCCGACAATCCCAATTCTTATTTTTTCCATATTGATTCCTTTCTATATATCATTTTTATTGCTTCCCTCTGGCCTTCTCTCCCCATCGGCTTTTCTCCCTTTTCACCCTAACTCTGGCATGCCTTTTCACACCCTCCAGCATTCAGGCAATATTGCTTCTTGGCGGCTTACCACAGGACTTTGGCAGCTTTTTCTCGGTGCTTGCCTTACTGCTGCTACGCCCTATCGTTCCGCTCAGCTGCTTCTCCGCCTTTGGTTTGTTTGCCTATCCCTTTTCACGTCCTCCGGCATTCAGCCAATATTGCTTCTTGGCAGCTTACTGCAAAGCTTTAGCAGCTTTTTCAAGGTGCTTACCTACCGCTGCCGCGCCCTACGCCCTATCGTTCCGCTCGATTGCTTCTCCGCCTTTGGTTTGTTTGCCTATCCCTTTTCACGTCCTCCAGCATCCGGCCGGTATCGCTCTTTAACAGCTTTTTACGGGATGAACAAATTTTAAAGCAACAAAACCGGCTTATTATCTTTCTTGATAATGCGCCGGTTTTGTTCATCACAATAAATATTTTCTGACAATTTCTTGGGAGAACGTCTTTATTTTTTTTAAATCCACGTCATTCGGACATTGTCGCCGAAACAAATGCGTCAACCTTCCGGAATGAAAATTCTCCGGCAAAAGCAAAACCTTTGCATTACTTAGCTGCTTATGCAAAAATTTATAATTCGATCTCCGAAATAAGGAGGAGCTGAATGCCACCACCTTTATTTTCCTGTGCTTTAAGGTAGGAATAAAATCAGAAATCTCTCTTGCCATCCTACCTCCGTAGGTAGAAGTTCCAAGAAACAAAAGCTCAATATCATAGGGAATCGGAATATCAATCGACTCCGCTGCCACGCCCAGCTGCTCTTGTATCGCACACGCCAATTTTTTAGTATTTCCAGTTCTCGAATAATATCGAATCGCTACCTTCATTTTTGTCTCCCATAAAACTCGTCCTTGGATACCCCTTAATTTTAGCGATATTCCAATAAATTTTCAAGTGATAAACTATTAAACTTTTATAAGAGCAAACCCCAAAAAATTCTGTCAACACTAATCTTATTATTCTTTATTCAGACAAGATTTGACAATCTCCTTTATCTCTCCAATATGCCTTTCCATATCGGCGGCAAACTTAAATTGGTTCTTTGCCCTGACTAAATTGTGCTTCGGATAATGCGTTTTAAAATAAATATCGCCATCCAGATAATCCGTTAAAAAGCGCAGTCCGATCTCATAGGTGATCAAAATTCCGGCATAGGGCAAAAGCTCCTTTTCCTTTTCGGTCAAGGTTTCCTTCACTTCCTCCAAATAGCCCTTGGTAAACGCCGTAAATCTGTCCTTATCCCACCAAACCTTATTCAGATCCGGCTCATCTTCAATCGCAGTAGCCGCCGACGAGCGAATAGAATCGCCATAATCATACAAAAGACTGCCAGGCATAACCGTATCCAAATCAATTACGCATTTTCCCTTGCCGGTGTGGATATCAAACAATACATTGTTGATCTTTGTATCATTATGCGTTACTCTGCTCGGAATCGTTCCTTTTTCCAGCTCATCCACCACGATATGCGTCAATTCCTCATGCTCTAAGGCAAATTTGACCTCCTCCAAACAGTCGTCCTTACGAAAATGAATGTCTTTTTCTAGGGAACGACAAAAAGTCTTATAACGCTCAAAGGTATTGTGAAAATTTGGAATCGTTTCATACAACTCTTCCTGCGGAAAATCTGTCAGCATTTTCTGGAAATTGCCAAATGCCCTACCGGATTCATAAAGTGTTTCCAAGTCCTTAGAATAATCATAGGACAGCGCATCCTTCACAAAGACAAAGGCCCGATAAAACTTCCCGTCCTCCTCATAAAAGGTTTGCCCATCTCTGGTCAAAATCAGCTCCATTACCTCGTATTGATTGTTTGCTTTGAATTGCTTCAAATACGCTGTCACTCTTCCTATGTTTTCCATCACCTGCGCCGGATTTTTAAAAACATGGGAATTGATTCTCTGCAAAATATAGTGATTTTCCTTAGCCGCTTCCTGATAAATTACCTTATAGGTGTCGTTGATATGACCACCCCCATATGGCTCAGCCGAAACAAAACCACCTGAAAAATCAAATTTTTCGCAAATTTTTCTTCTCTCGTTCATCTTTATTTCCCCCACAGACTTTTCGGATACTTACCCTGCTCTGCCATTGCTTTCAATGCCTCTACTACTTCTGCTTTATCCTCGATATAGGTAACGCCGTACCATTTTTCGCCGGTTTCCAGAACCTTGACTGTTGCTTTTCCTTCTCTGAGCAGAGCATCGACCGTTGCCGGCAGGAAATACTCTGCTTTCAACGGATTTGTCGACAGCTTTTCTGTCAGATAGCCGACAATCCGATTGCCGATCTCGTCAACGATGCTTGGCTTAAAGCCAAAGAAATTCATGGAAACTACTGTATCGTCACTTAACGGATACGCCTTATCTTCCTCAAGGAAAACAATACCGCCCTCTCTTGCTTCGATCTTGGTTCTTTCTACGATTGCCGTCAAATATCCATCCTTTGTTTCACAGACACCGCGAGAAACCGAGCCCTTATCCGTCACGGTATTTTTGAGCAAATAGCCGATCATGCAGTATTCTCCGCCATTTTCAGCCGTTTCCGTCAAAAAGCGATACATCTTGTGATAAGCCTCTCGGCCGTAAAAATCATCCGCATTGATTACGGCAAATGGCGCATCCAAAAATTCTCTCGCCGCGTATACCGCATGGGAGGTCCCCCACGGCTTTTGTCTGTCCGCCGGTATTTGCACTCCCTCCGGCAGATCTGTCAACTCTTGAAACGCATATCTTACTTCGGCATGCTTTTCAATCTTCGCGCCAACCAATTCCTTAAAATCCTTTTCTATCTTATGATTAATGATAAAAACCACTCTTTCAAATCCGGCGTCAATTGCATCATAGACAGAATAATCTATGATTTTTTCTCCGCTCTGACCTACCGGATCCATCTGCTTTAATCCGCCGTACCGGCTTCCCATACCTGCTGCTAAAACAACTAAAATCGGTTTTTTCATAATTCCTCCTGCGATCTCCTCTTGGGTTTTTTAATTTTAGCTCAATTGCTTTTTTGTCAAAAAAACTGCTCCCATACCCTCTAAGCCTTACAGCCTGCCTCTGATTCCTTTGACTCTGTTGCATAATCGGCCTATCGCCATGCGGCTTGCATTCCTCTTTTCCATATGCAAAGAAGAAAAGCCCTTCTCAAAAAAGCCTAAAAAAGACTGTTCTGACGAACAGGAGACTGCTGAGCGCTTTTCTTTTTATTTTATCATACCAATCCATGTCCGTAAAGTCCTACCTTAGCCGCATTTCTAATTTTATATTTTTTTTATATCTTTTTCACTAAAAGCTTACTTTAGTGATTCCGTCCATGCTCCCTATCGCCCTTATTTTCAATATTTTTCATTATCTCAAAAAGCTTAGCCCACCGCTTTATTTTTTTGCTTTTCTCCTACAAGATATCACAAAATAGCCCAACCTTCCCATACGCTTTTTCCCATCCCCTTTCCTTCAAAACAGGGTTCCCTTCCTACATGCCTTTTCCCTCTACTACAAAGCTTTTTTAACCCAAAGCCGCCAGAGCAAGAGTGCAAAACACGCGAGACAGTAAGTCATTCCCCGATTACCGGAAAAACCGCAGGCATTCCTTCCTACATGCTTTTTCCCTCTACTGCAAAGCTTTTTTGGTCCAAAGCTGCCAGAGCAAGAGTGCAAAACACGCAAGGCAATAACATTCCCCGACTGCCGAAAAAACGGCGGACAGAAAATATTTCCCGCCCGCCGCACTTATGGCGCTAAAAAGCTTAGGCCGATAAGCGATTGCTCACTCCGCCTAAGCTTCTCTTATGCCTGAAAGCCTCTTTTTTGATAATCCACACTTTCCTTTAGCCGGTTGTCCTTGCCATAGGTCAAACCAGCATACAAGGTTTCACTGTTTTGCACCATCGGCGCATCACAGGACACTTCAATACCGGAAAACGCCTCCTTAAGCTGCTCGATCATATGCTTTCCCCGCTGCAAAGCATCCTTATCCCTTTGGACTTTGACAGCAATCAACTCTCGGTTGAGCTGACGATATGCCCGCAGCAATACATAGCTGAGTTCATAAGAAAAATCCAGACCTTCCACCAGCTTTTTTACCATTTCCATGGCTAAAGCAACGCTTCGGCGAAGCCCTTCGCCATCCTCCGCTATTTCCTTCTCCGCCAGCTTCAGTTCCGCCAAGATCATCTCATAATGAATCAAAAGCAATTCCTTCCGGCCGGAAACGGCGATTCGATTTTGAAAGTCCTTCTTCAATGCATCGTCCATAGCTTTTTCCCCTTAGACTAACGCAAAAGCTGCAGCATCTCCTGCGGCTTTTGATTCGCTTGAGCCAGCAATGCCGTCGCCGCCTGCTGAATCACATTTTGCTTAGTGTATTCCGTCATTTCCACGCTCATGTCAATATGCATAATCCGAGAATGTGCTTCCGTCATATTCAGGTTAGAGGTATCAATATTGGTAATCGTATATTCCAGTCGATTTTGATAAGCACCCATCTTGGAACGGATCGCCGATACCAGCGTCGTTGCCTGACTGATCAAGCCAATGCTCTCCTGTGCTTCTTTTTTGGTTCGGACAATCACATCCGTAATTCCAATTGCCGCCGTCGAAACATTGGGAATTCTCACCTGCATAGTATGCCCGTAATTGGCTCCGATTTGCAGTACTGCCGGTCCTTCCTTAAGCAGCTCTGTTTTTATCACATCTCCTGCCTGCGCGCCTTCTTTTAAAATCATTTTTATGCTAAAGCCATCTGGCCCTTGGAAGGTCAATTCCCTGCCAGAGGACTTAATGATTGTTCCAGCTGGAAAGCTTGCTCCGGTTGGCGTAGCGTTAGAATCTTGACCAGCCGTTGAGCCCAGTGTCAAACCAAGCGCCGCCAATGCACCTGCCGCGCCTTCTGCTAGTTCAATTGTCTTAGAACCATAGTCCTGCCTTTCCAGAAAAAGATTATTCGATGAATCTAGCCCTGCCGTAATTCCCAAATCATTAGCGAATTTTTGCAGGCGAACATATACCTCCGTCTTATTTTCGCCTTGATTAAAGGAGAAGGTTTCACCATTGATTTTAATAGAGCCACCAGTTGTCATCGTTCCAGTATTCATAGCAACATTTCCGGTTACTTTCGCCTTTGTCGCCACCTGTTGAACTGTAAAATCATATTTTCCTGCTCTGACCGACTCGTGGATAGCCTCTACCTTGGCCTTTGTTTTATCCGACACCAAGCCCATCAAATCCAGCTCTCCGTTTAAAATTTTAATTCCATTAAAATCCATGGAATCCGCCAGTCGATCGATCTCCTTCTTTAGCTGATCGATCTCTTTTTGAATATTCATCCGATCTTCCGGCAAATTGGAATCATTCGCCGCCTGTACCGTCAGCTCGTTCATCCGCTGAAGCATGGCGTGAACCTCATTTAAGGCTCCCTCTGCCGTCTGGATCAAGGAAATGCCATCCCATGCATTATTGCTCGATTGAGCCAAGCCGTTTAATTGCAGCTTCAGCTTATGAGCAATTGCCAGCCCCGCCGCATCATCCGCCGAGCGATTGATGCGATTGCCCGTGCTCAGTTTAAATAAGGAATCGGACAGTAGTGCTTCTGATTTATTAAGCTGCCTGAGCGCACGCAGCGCCGGCAAATTGTGATTGATCTTCATTCGTGATCTCCTCTCTGATTTAAATTCCGCTTCCTTGCATTTTTCTCCTTTTTTATTTATCGGCTTATTCGGCCAAAGCTTTAGCCCTCTAAGTTCTGCTCTTCAAAAAAACTTTCTCCCAAAGGCCTTCGCTGATTCTCATCCCTGTCTGCTGCTATTTTTTTCAATTTCCCAAATCAAAGCCGCCAACGCCTTCGCCAATCGCGGCAGCTTCTTCTCCAGCTCCTCGACGGTATTTTCCGCTCCTGCCGGCAAATTGACCTCTCCAGCAGCCAAAAGCTCCTCCTGCCGGCTTTCGTTTAATGCCTTGCCTTTTTCATGAAATGGCGTCAGCTCCAAAAAGCTGCCCATAGCTAGGGAGGTCATGGCAAGCTCCTCCTGCCGAAAAGCGGCGATAATCTCATTTTTCTTTGCCTTCAAGGCCTGCTCGGTCGACGCCAAATCCGTCTGCAAAAGCAGCGCTCCCTTTTCTGCCGAAAGCTCCAAAAGCCCGGACACCTTACCGGCACTCCCGGCTTCAAAGGAAAGAAGCGTTCTCAGCTCTCCCCTCTCTCTGGCCTCCGCCTGCTTCGCCTGCGGATAATACAAATTGATCTGGCGCAGGTCGTTTCCAACCCAGACTGGAAGCTGTACAAATTCATGCTCCGTTTTCAGCCTTTTGCCATATTCCCAGTCTTTTTTCGTCTGTATCAGGGCAGAAAAAATCTGCTTTTCTTCTTTGCTCTCGGCCGCAATCAGTTCTGTTTCCATCTCCTTTAAAAGCCGGCGAATCTCCTCCTCCTGCTCCTCCGAAGTTTCGTCAAGAGCAAGCCTTCTTTTGAGCGCTTCCAGCTTTTGCTTCGCCCTTTCATTGCCCTCGGCGGTTTTCTCCAGTTTGCGCAGAGAGTCCGCCCACAAAAACGGCGTCCTCTGAAATTGCTTATACATTTCGGCATCCGTCATACTCGGCTGCTTGAATGCCTGAAACAACGAATCCAGTTCACGCAGAGAATAGCTTTTTAAAAGCTCCAACCGCTCGGCTGCCGCTTCTTCCTCTCTTTCTCCCAGCAGGCTTTGTTCCGTAGTCCGCAGCAACTCTCGAATCTCTCTTTTTCTCT
>JBGZBY010000048.1:0-68503 GCA_041844915.1 Eubacteriales bacterium | reverse complement strand
CAAAGAGTAGCTTAAAGGCATAGTCGTTTCGGGCGGTGAATTTGAATTCCTTGTGGGCTTCTGTAAAGTTGTTGGGGCTACTTTCCTTTAAGTAATTCTGCGTACTTTCTCCATTCCTCATTTTCTTCTCCTTTATTTTACTAAAAATTGATGCCTATGACAATAGTATTTTAGCAAAGCAGAGAGAAAAAATCGTCCCCATCGCACGCTCTATCGTTTCAAATTCATCGTATTCTTAAGGCGTGCGTAGGGGTTTGCCTCGGCGACTGATTCGTCAGCACTGAGAGGAAGAAAATCCCGCAGGGATTTTCTTCAAGCTTAGCATATTCCCTGCAAATTGGAATCTATAGGAAAATGCCTTATTCATCTACTTTTTCTTTTTTTATTTATAAAACAAAAGTCGCATTTTTCACCGTTCATTCCCAGCGTCTGGCTTCGTTCAAATACAAAATCTCTTATATTTCCAAATACAATATGATCACACAGACAAAATATTTCACAAAGCTCCGGGCATTCAAAAAACTCGCAGGTATCCGCCCAAAGGCATTTGAGTACATCGACACGGTAGTATTCCCCGTCATCCGACAGGATTCTGCTTTTCCATATTTCATCGCCCGACATCCCTTTTTTCATAAACAAGCGGAACAGCCTGAAAAACCCGGGGATATAAAAAAATGTTTTCAAAAGCTTATGTGCCTTTTGGGCAATATAAAATGAATGCTCCTTTACCAATTCTTTTGCCTCGCTTTTTGAAAATCCTTTATCTATGAAGCATTGGTACAAGGCTATATTGGAAATTATGCTGCTTTTTTGTCGTTTTTTCTGTTTCTCTGTCCACGCTCCTCGATTGATTTCTTCAATGAGCAGCTTCTTTTTTGTTTTATGCTCTGCATCTATATTCTTTAATATGTGTGTATCCAACTTTCCAAAGTAAAATCTTTTGTATGTCATACCTGACCTCCTAATTCCCAGCCGATTGCATTTTCTCGGATTTCCACAAATCGCCGGTAAAGCCCTTCTTGCTTTATAAGCTCATGATGTTTTCCTTGCTGTACGATCCGCCCATCCTCAAGAACAAGAATCTGATCTGCTTCCCGTACCGTATTCAAGCGATGAGCAATCATAAGAAGCGTTTTATTTTTGGTCAATTCCGAAATAGCTTGCTGCAATTCCCGCTCATTTTCAGGGTCCACGCTTGCCGTAGCTTCATCTAAAATGACAACAGGCGCATCCTTCAAAATCGCTCGTGCGATGGATATTCGCTGCTTCTCACCACCGGAAAGGGTTGCACCTCCTTCTCCAATCTTTGTTTGGTATCCGTCGGGGAGTGCAGCTATGAAGTCATGGCAGCATGCTTTCTTTGCCGCTGAAATCATTTCTTCTCTTGTTGCCTGCGGTTTTCCAAAAAGAATATTGTTTTCGATGGTATCCTCAAAAAGATACACTCTTTGAAATACGATGGAAAAATTCCTAAGAAGGCTGTCGCAGGTATAGTCTTTCACATCAACGCCGCCTAAAAGAATTTCACCTTCTTTTACATCCCAAAAACGGGCAATCAAACTGCAAAGAGTTGTCTTGCCTGAACCTGAAGGTCCTACAATGGCACAGCTTGTCCCTTGCGGAACAGAAAAGCTCACATTGTGTATGATTTTCTTTTCATCATATGCAAAGGAAATGTTTGAAATAGTAATGTCGTAAGTTTTTGGAGTAATGGCTGTTCCCTTTTCGTCCAGAAGCGGCATTTCTGATACTAGTTTCAGCCTGTCTAAAGAAGCGTCCACAACTCTCGCAACGGCAGCCGTACTTCCTGCAAGCTCCACGGTTGTATAAATCATAAAGCTTGCAACGATAAGGAGTAGACACTTTTCAGGAGTTACTTCCCCGTTCATAAGTAAGTACGGTGCAACTATTAAAATCGCAAATCTGGCAAATTTGAATATCATCTGAAAGACAGCCGCCAAACCGGAGAAAACTTTTTCCAAAGCTATATTTGCCTCAGCACTTTCATTGATTGCAGTGTCTACGGATTTATCCGAACGGTTGGCAAGGCCGAATGCCTTGACCGCAGCCATCCCTTGTATATACTCTAAAATGCCTGTCACAAGCCCTGCTTGCGCAGCTTGTCTTCGTGGAGAATACTTCACACCTGCTTTTTGTGTTTTTGCGTACACACAAAGGGCAAGAAAAAGTCCTATGAACATTAAAACTCCAATTTTCCATTCATAAAATAAAAGCCATATACCTATTACCACTGCATGAATGAATCCTCCTGCTACCGCTTCCATAACATTGACCGCACTGGTTTCCAAATCTCCGAGCGTTGTAGTAACTGCCGCTGTAATATCTCCAAGTCGATGCTCGTTAAAATATCCCATAGGTACGCGTTTTAATTTTTCTCCCAGCTCCATTCGCCATTTGGAACACATAGAAAAACTCCCAAGAGTTCTTTTTACAGAGGAAAGATTCGTAAAAAGAATGCGCCCCAAAATACTTAAAAGCATAATTCCTAAGGATATCCATATCGTTTTTACCGGCATGATGCCATTTGAGAGTGACAGCAATATCCCATTCAGAACCGTAAGCACAGCCATAATAGGAAGCATCTCAAACACAGAATTACACATATGAAAGATAAATGATAAAATCAATCCTTTTCTTTCCGTTCCGGAAAAATCCAAAAGTCGTCTGAACATCTGAATCATGCTGATACCTCCTTCCTATCAAGTGTGCTGATATGCGCATCCCAAAGCTCTCTGTAGAGAACACAATTTTGGATAAGCTCCGTATGTTTTCCTTCCGCTTCGATAGTTCCTCCATTCATGACAATAATCTTATCGGCTGATGTAATAGTAGATAGTCGGTGTGCAATTACAATCAGCGTTTTTCCCTCTACAAGCTTGCTTATAGAGTGCTGAATGACCAACTCATTTTCAGGGTCTGTAAATGCCGTAGCCTCATCTAAAATAACTATGGGACTGTCCTTTAATATAGCTCTTGCAATAGCGATGCGCTGCTTTTCTCCTCCGGAAAGATTGCTTCCGCTGTCTCCCACAACGGTATCGTAGCCATTTGGAAGTGATGTGATAAAATCATGGCATGCCGCTTTTTTCGCTGCATTTTCGACTTCTTTATTCGTAGCGTCCGGCTTTCCGATTCTTATATTTTCCCGTATAGAAAGATGAAATAGATAATTGTCCTGTGAAACATACGCAATATGCTCCATAATCTGCGAAAGAGGTATTTTTTGCACATCCATACCGCCTATTTTCACAACTCCGCTTTCCGCATTCCAGAAAGACGCAATCAATCGTGCGACAGTGGATTTACCTGAGCCCGACGGTCCTACCAAAGCTGTCATTTCATTTTCATCCGCTTCAAATGAAATACTGTGTAAAACCTCTGTGTCCTTGTAAGAGAAGGAGACGTTGGAAAACTCTATCTTCTCTCCTTCAAGTTGTGCACGTTCTTCCGGACGTTTCATTTCTTCCATAGCTAAAAGGCTACTGATTTCTTTGACGGTGGCATCTACCATCGCAAGGCTGTCTGTATATCGTAACGCCTGAATAAGCGGAGCGATCAGCCCCAAAGACAAAATAATACAGGATATAAAACTGCCCGCACTTATGCTTCCGTTTATGTAGAATAAGCTTCCGACAGGAAGAACTCCGATCAGACTTGAAGGTGCTATTGCAATACCTGCCGCATAGTATGGATTTGTTTTTTTGAACCATTCCGATTTAGAATTTTCATTCTCCTTTACCGCCTCTACATATTTGCGGTAAGAATCACTGCTTTGATTAAAAACTTTGACTACTTCTATTCCCCCTATATATTCAACAGTAGCCGCATCCATAGCTTTGGCAGCTTTAATAACTCTGGCATAACGCTTCTCATAATCCTTCATCATTCTCATATAACAGAGCATTCCGATAGGAAAGGGGGCAAGAGCAATAAGTGCCAGCCTCCAGTCAAGAAACATAAAATAAATCAACATTAAGAAGGGAATCATAATATTAGCTGTCAATTCCGGTATCATGTGGGCAAGTGGAAGTTCCAATTTCTCAACGGTATCAACGAGCATAGCTTTGAATTTTCCGGAGGGGGTATCTAATACATATCCCATAGGTACTCGTGATAATTTTTTTGTAAGTGCGATACGAATATTTTTTAATACAGTAAATGCGGCTTTATGCGACCGTACAGTAGATACCGTTGACAGACCAAGCTGCAAAAGATAACCCAAAAGTGCAATTATTGCCATCGACATAATTGATTTCAAGCTATAATCACCGGAGCATACTTGAATAATAATGCGTGAAACTGCAATATAGGGAATGATTCCAAAGCCCGCACCAAGAACCGCAAAAACGACTGAACTTAAAAGCAAACCTTTACAGGATTCAGCAAATTCAAATAAGCAATATAGAGTTTTTTTATTCTTCATTCCAATATCCTCCTAGATACCACCAATCACAGATGCAGTAACAAAATAAAACACCTATGAAAATATAATCTCTTGCCATTAATTTGTCTTTATCATTCCTGAACCGCTCATTCCTTTCTAAGAATAAAACTATTAGTCTAAGCTAACTAAAATGTTACAGCTTATGTAAACCTTAAAAGCCCTTCCCATCCGGAATTAAAAAAAATGGCAAGCTCTTCCGCATATTCTATTGCCTGCTCTCTCGCCATGTCATGAGCTACTGTTTCAAATGCAGCTGTAAAATATGCACTGGTAATCATATGATGTAAATCATGACTGACACTTCCTCTCATTTTGCCCTTTTCTTTAAGAATAGCGTAGTATTTTTCTGTTCGGGACACTTCCAATTCTACAAGTTCATGAATATAATCTTCGTATTTTGTGCCCTCAGAACAGCAAAGTACAAGCTTAAATTCTTCAAAATAATCATAAATATAGTTCACAAAATGCAGAAGGTATTTTGTAGACAGCTCTCTGCTTTCCGAAGTTTTATTTTCGGGAATTAAATCAAAATGCGCATCTTGTGCAGTTCTGAATTGTTCCATCAAGCCATCCGCCGCCTCAGAAACAAGCGCTTCAAATAAAGCTGCTTTGTCGGGATAATATCCATAAAAAGCGCCTTTGGTAAATCCTGCTTCTGCTACAATTTTTCTAAGAGATGCATCCTTAAACCCTTTTTCCAAAAATTCACGTTTACCAACTTCTAATATTTTTTGCTGTGTTTCTGATATTTTCATCAAATTTCTCCTTGTTAATTGTTAATATACCGCCGGTATATACCACTGGTATATTAACATGAATTTTATTTTTGGTCAATATATTTACTCCCCTATTTTTCCTCTTGCTTTTCTTCCGCTCTTGTTTTATAATGCTAGAATCAATTTATTTGTTATGCAGATCGTGAAAACTGCTGAATTCAAATGCTCCGCCAAAGCCGCAAAGCGTCGTTTTCTCCGCCAAATCGGCAAACCATCCGACAAAAGCTTCTTTGGTTTGACGAGCAAGGGCTTTTCCTCGCAAAACTGCACCAGAGGGAACGGAAGGGAGATTATTATGTCATTTTTCCATGTAAAGAAATATTTTGAAGCCCTAGGGCTGGAAAAGAGAATTATGGAATTTGCACAGTCCAGTGCTACTGTTGAACTGGCGGCGGAAGCAGTCGGCTGTCAGCCGAAGCAAATCGCCAAAACCATGTCCTTTTTGGTCAATGATCAGACTGTTTTGATCGTTACAGCAGGCGACGCCAAAATCGACAATCGTAAATACAAAGATATTTTTCATCAAAAAGCGAAAATGATTCCTGGAGAGCTCGTCGAGGAATACACCGGTCATGCTCCGGGCGGAGTCTGTCCCTTTGCCAATTCGAAGGAAATCACCGTCTTTCTTGATATCTCGCTAAAGCGCTTTGAAACGGTGTATCCCGCTGCTGGAAGCGGCAATACCGCCATCGCGCTTACGCCTGACGAGCTGTGGCAATACTCTCACGCCCAGGAATGGATCGACGTCTGCAAGGACTGGGAATAGTTTGCCCGCACTTGCCTCAAAACAGTGTGGCCCTTGCTTCTGCTGGAAAAACGGAAAATGATATAAAAATTACGAAAGGAAAATGATCGAAATTCCCTGTGAATTTGCGATATAGGAATTTATTATGAAAACAGCTGCTATCATTGCCGAATACAATCCCTTCCACCGAGGTCATGCCTACCAGCTGTCCAAGGTAGAAGCTGATTTTGTAGTCGCTATTATGAGCGGCAGCTTTGTTCAAAGGGGCGAACCGGCAATCTTTGATAAATGGCTTCGCACTGAAATCGCTCTGGCAAACGGTATTGATCTGGTACTGGAGCTTCCCGTTCCCGCCGCCGCAGGCAGCGCTGAGTATTTTGCCGAGGGCGCTGTTTTTTTACTGGAGCAAAGTCAAATTATTGACCGGCTCTATTTCGGTGCGGAGCATCCCGAATTGCCCGTGCTTCAAAAGCTGGCAGAGCTTCTGATAACAGAAAGCCCTGAATTTTCCCTGCTCTTAAAAAGCAGCTTAAAGGCCGGAGCATCCTTTGCCGCCGCCAGGCAAACGGCACTGGAAAGTCTTTTCCCCGAAAAAGGTTATGGCGCAATCCTGAAGGGCTCCAATAATATCCTAGCAATTGAATATTTAAAGGCCTTAAAAAAAATGCAGAGCACAATTCAGCCCTGCCTGATCCAAAGACAGGGTCAGGACTATTTGGACGGCTCCTACCGGCAGGATACCCTCATGTCAGCCACCGCCATCCGAAAGCTGATTCGCCAAGCTGATGAAAAAAAACTGAAGGAAGCGCTTCCCTCCGCCAGCTTTGAGCACTTGTCGAAATTTATTGCACAAAAAAACGGAGCGATATTCCCAGAGGATATCTATCCGTTTGCTCTGTTTTTACTTATTCAGCAGCCCTCCTCCGCCTTGCTCTCGCTGCGAGAGCAAAAACCTCAGCTGCTGAACCGCTTCTATCGCTACGCTCACGCGGGATTGAGCTTTGACGAATACATCCACGCCTGTAGCTCCCGCAACTTTCCACTGGCAACGGTCAAACGAGCGCTGATGCAGATTTTTCTCAATCAGCCGCCGTTCCCTCGTCTGACTAGAGAAAACAGCTATCTCAAGGTTCTTGGCTTCCGCCGCTCCGCTGCGCCGCTGCTACGCCGCCTGCAAGAAAGTTCGCAGCTTCCGGTGATTACCAATACCCGGCATAGCAAAACTCTGCCAAAAGCCGCCGCTCTTTTATATCAAAACGAGCTGCGCTGCGATAGACTTTACGCACAGCTACTGGCGCAGAAATATTCCACCGAATATTTTCCGCCGGAAAAGAGAAATCCCATTGTCCTTCCCTGATAAATATTAGCCGGTCTGCTTTAAGCATCGCTGCTTCACGCAGCTTCAAGCCGCACCAAAGAAAGAAACGCCCTAGTCCTTTAAAGTATCCCGGTTTTCTTCAATAATATCCAATTGATTCAGCAAGGTCTTCTCAAATTTGGAATAGTCGTCATTGGACTGATTCAGCAAGGAGGTGATCGTTTTTTGCGCCTTCTCCAGCAGCTCATCGGTATAGCGATATGCTTCCCGGCGAATTTCCTCGCTCTGCTGATAGGCCTTTTCCAAAATAGCCGCTGCTTTTTCCTGCGCCTGTCTGGTAATCTCATGCTCGTCCACCATCGCTCTTGCTCTCGCCATGGTTTCTTCCTCAATTTCCGCCAGCTTTTCCTTAGCAATCGACATCATATGCTCTCTATCGTCAATGATGGCATTGGCTCTTTTGATTTCCTCCGGCAGTGCCAGCCTGATTTGCGTAATAAATTCATCAATCACATCGCTGCGAACTATCACCTTATTCGATTGAAAAGGCACGGTATTGCTATCATTTATATACACTTCCATATCGTCGATAATATCAAATACTTTGCTGTTCATACTCTACTCCTATCTTCTTTAATACCGCTTGTTTGGATAGCTCCGGCACCATATCGCCAATTTCGCCGCCAAAGTGAGCCGCTTCCTTCACAAAGGTGGAGCTGATAAACGAATACTTGGCGTTGGATACCAAAAAGACCGTTTCCGTTTCCGGACTAAGCAGACTGTTTCCTTGGGCAAGCTGCAATTCATACTCAAAATCCGACACCGCCCGAAAGCCCCGAATAATGGCGTCTGCTCCTTCTTTTTTTACAAAATTCACCAGCAAGCCGGTAAAATGCTCCACTCTGACATTCGGAATATGCTCCGTCAATTTCTTTAATAGCTCATCTCTTTCCTCTAGGCTGAGCAGAGATTTTTTCTGGGGATTGACGGCAACGGCAACAATCAACTCCTCCGTCAATCTGGAAGCTCTTTCAATAATATCCATATGTCCAAATGTCGGCGGATCAAAGCTGCCGGCATACACCGCTTTTTTCATAATATTGTACTCTCCATTTCCACACATCACAAAAGCATTCTGCTCCCGACAAGCCCCTTTGCATTTTTAAGGCAGCCCTTCCGCCTTACCCGTTTGAGTCTGTATACGCCGTTTTGGCCTTCTCACCGTATCGGATAAATACATATTGGTTCGTCTTAAAGCTTTTACATCTTTCAACTTTCATTGTATCATATTTTTCTAAAAAAGAAAAGTCAAAACCGCTCTTTGTTTCGGCAATTAATAAAGCGTCCTCCGCCAGCAGTCCCTTTTGCAGCAAAAGCTCTATCGCCTGCTGATACAGAACCGTTTCATGATAAGGCGGATCCAAAAAAACCAAATCCGCCCTATCTCCTGCCGCCCTCATTTTTTGCAGCCCTGCGATATAATCTCCAAAATACACCTGCGCCTTTTCTTCCAGCCTTGTTCGCCGCAAATTATCCTTTATCGCTTCGACCGCCTCTCTGTTTTTCTCACAAAAATATGCCTTCTCAGCACCTCTGCTCAAAGCCTCAATTCCCAATGCGCCGCTGCCGGCAAACACATCAAGAACCGTTCGCCCATAAATTTCCTGCTGAATCATGTTAAACAGCGTTTCCTTTAAACGATCAACCGTCGGCCGAACGGCATCTCCTTTTGGTGCTTTCAGCGGAATCCCTCTTGCTTGACCTGCTACTACTCTCATGCGTTCTCCATTTCCTGCCAACCCGCTGCCTGCAAGGCGGCAAAGCCGTTATGCTACTCCTAAACCGTCCTTTCAAAGCCCTTTGCCTAACCCAAAAGGCTTTTACTTTTCCGGCAAATTGCCCTTTTGAATATTTTCCTACAAGATTGCATCCATAATTTCAAATAATCGGCGCGATCCCTCCTTTGTCCGAATCTGCCTGCCATAGACCCAACTCATGAATCAAATATATTTTTCCTTTATATCGACAAAAGCTCCCTGCCGCCGCCATAATAAAGCTCCAGCATCTGCCGCCGCTCCGGCGAATCCTCAATTTCCTCCAATGCCGCCGAAACAAGCTCCAAAATCGGCAAATCTCGGTAAAAATCAGCCAGCCTCAGCATAGGGAGTCCGTGTTGCTTCACTCCAAACGCATCGCCCGGCCCTCTCATCTTCAAGTCATATTCGGCTATGTCAAAGCCCGAGCTATGTGCCGCTACAAATTCCAGCTTCTGCCGGATCGCCTCATCGCCTGCTTCCGACAAAAAAATGCAATAGCTCTGTCTTTCCCCTCTGCCGACTCGCCCCCTTAGCTGATGAAGCTGCGCCAAGCCAAAGCGCTCGGCATTTTCGATCAGCATAACGGTCGCCCTCGGCACATTGACCCCCACCTCGACCACAGTTGTGGCAATCAAAATATCCAGCTCTCCCGCCGCAAAGCTTCTCATCACCTCATCCTTATCCTCCTGTCCGCCGTAAAGACAGGCAATCCGCAGATGAGGATATTTTTTCTGCAAAGCCATCGTATAGCTGATTACACCGGTCAGCTCCAATTCCTCATTATCCTCTATCGCTGGACAAATAATATATGCCGCCGCTCCATCTTGGATTTCCTTTTCGATAAAGCGGTAAATTTTTTCCCTGGCACCACCGTTTCGCAGAAAGGACTGAATTGGTCGCCGTTCCGCCGGCATGCTCCGAATCACGGAGATATCCATATCCTGATACAGAATCAATGCCAGCGTTCGGGGAATCGGCGTAGCACTCATCACCAAAATATGTGGCAGTCCTTCCCCTCCTCCTTTTCGGCTCAGCCTTTCCCGCTGCATTACGCCAAAGCGATGCTGCTCGTCCGTTATCACCAGCCCCAGCCGATGATACCTTGCCTTTTCCTGAATCAAAGCATGCGTGCCAATAATCAGATCAATCCTGCCGTTTTGCAGCCGCTCGTAAAGCTCTTTTTTCTCCTTTGCCTTCATAGAGCCCAAAAGCAGAGCCGTCCGAACTCCCAGCGCAGCCAATCTCTTTTCCGCCTCCTGAAAATGCTGCGCTGCCAGCACCTCGGTCGGCGCCATCAGAGCAACCTGCGCGCCATTTTCAATTGCCAGCACCGCCGCCGCCAATGCTACCGCCGTCTTACCGCTCCCCACGTCGCCCTGCACCAGCCTGGTCATACGCTGTTGTCCTCGCATATCTCCCTCAATCTCGGCAATCGTCCGAAGCTGATCCTCTGTCAGCGAAAAAGGCAGTCCGGCAACAAAGCGCTCCATCGCCTTTTTTTTTCGTATCGGAAAGCAATTTGGCTGTTCCTCTTTCTCTTTGCCTACACCGGCCTGAAAAAAATAAAACTCATCAAAAACCAGCCGTCTGCGCGCTTCTCCAATATCCTCCCGTACTTGGGGAAAATGCAGCCGGCCATAGCTTTCCCATAGCGGCAGCAGTCCGTATTTTTTCCGAACCGCTTCCGGCAGATACTCCCTAACCGGCCGATCTCTCTCCGCTTCCGATAATACCTGCTTCAAATACTGCTTCCATTTCCTTTCACTGATTCCCTTGCGCAGCGTATAACGGGCAACCAGAGGTGTTGCTGCCAGCTCCGTCAGCTCCTCCTCACCGATCACCGCCGGGTTAGTCATATGCCATTCTTCTTTCTTTCGATAGGGATATCCCTTGAAAATCAAGCAGCGCCCAGGTAGCATCACCTTTGCCAAATAGGGCTGACGAAAATAGGTTATTCTTACTTTCTGCTGCTCGCTATCCTCCGCATAAAAGCTAAGAGCCGACAGCTTGCCGAAATACTGGACTCTGGGCTTGGAAACTATTTTTACTCTTATGTAACTTTCCTCATTTTCCCTGCTTTCCCGAATACAGATTGTTCCGCTGAAAAAATCATATTTTCTGGGGTAATGTGTCAGCAAATCATAAAAGGTGCGGATTCCCATCGCCTCCAGCAGCTTTTCCGTTTTTGCTCCAACTCCCTTCAATTCTCTGACCGATTTCAGCATTTGCTCCTCCTCTATCTCCTGCTTTGCTCTCTATCGCCGCCTTCTTAAAATATTTGCCAAACCATTTCCCCATATCCTTTGCTTTTGGCTGTTTATACAAAAGCAAGCCTTTTCAAAAGTATGAAAAAGCTTGCCCTTTTATTTTTTTTATGGCTCGTAAAAATTTTACATGCAAAGCCTTCTCCGGCGCTGATTGAATGCTCTCATGCTTTCCTTTGAACCGCAAGTCTATTCTACAGAAATAAAATAGTAGTACAAGGGCTGCCCGCCAAACTGCACCTCAATGTCCACCGCCGGATATTGCTCGCGCAAAAACGCCGCGATACTCTCCGCTTCTTCTTCGGATACTTCCTCTCCGTAATACAAGGTAATAATACTGCTGTCTTCCTCTGTCAAAGCCGCTACCAGCTCTTTGACCGCCGTATCCACCTCCTTGGCGACCGCCAATATCTTGCTTTCGCCAATAGCGATAATATCGCCAGTTTCTATCACTTTTCCCTCCAGCTGTGTATCCCTGACCGCATAGGTCACCTGGCCCGATTTGACTGCCGCCATCGCTTCCAGCATGGTTTCCTTATTTCCCTCCGGAGAAGCGCCTTCTTCAAATGCAATCAGTGCGCTGATTCCCTGCGGAATTGTTTTGGACGGAATTACCACGATTTTTCGGTCCTTGACCAAGTGAACCGCCTGCTCCGCCGCCAAAATAATATTTTTGTTGTTGGGCAGCAAAAATACTGTATCGGCATTAATCCGCTGAATCGCCTTTACAAAGTCCTCCGTGCTGGGATTCATTGTCTGACCGCCGGTAATCACAACATCAACTCCCAAGTCCTTAAATACAGCGTCAATCCCCTGTCCGGCAGAAACGGCGACAAAACCATTTTCCTTTTTCTCTGCCGGCATTTCGTCCACTTCGGCCTCCGCCTGTTTTTCTACAATTTCATGCCCATGCTTGATAAGCTGCTCCGTATGCTGAATACGCATATTCTCAATTTTCATATTGGACAGATAACCATAGGTCAATGCTTTTTGCAGTGCCAAGCCCGGATTTTCGGTATGCACATGAATTTTTATCAAATCCTCGTCGCAAACCGCCACAATAGAGTCGCCAATTGTTTCCAAATAAGCCTTCAGCTCGTCCGAAGCCGTTTCATTATCTGCGCCTTCCTTAGTATTGATGATAAATTCCGTACAATAGCCGAATTCAATCGAATCCGTCGCCTCCTGAAATGCGCCGGCATATTCCTTTTTGAAGCCCTCGGCTGCTTTTTCTCTAGCAAAATCAAGGCTGACCTCGCCGCCGCTTTGTAGCGCCTTATAAGCCCCCTCTAAAATATAATAAAGTCCCTGTCCTCCAGCATCCACAACTCCGGCCTCTTTTAATACCGGCAGCTGGTTCGGCGTATTGTCCAGCGCTTTTTGGCCATGCTCCAATACCTTTTCCAGATTTTCTAAAATATCATCGCTTTCCAGAGCCAGCTCCGCCGCCTTATTGGCGATTTCTTTGGCGACGGTCAAAATCGTTCCCTCCTTTGGCTTCATAACTGCCTTATAGGCTGTTTCTACTCCACGGCTGAGCGCCTTAGCAATAATCAGCCCATTTAATTCCTGATGCTCCTGAATCCCCTTAGAAAAGCCTCTGAGCAGCTGTGACAAAATAACTCCCGAATTCCCTCTGGCACCGCGCAATGAGCCGGAGGAGATCGCCTTGGCAATCGCCGCCATATCGTTATCACCGACCTGCTCGACCTCTCTGGCAGCCGATAAAATCGTCATTGTCATATTGGTTCCGGTATCTCCGTCCGGCACCGGAAAAACATTTAACTCATTCACGTATTCCTTTTTTATTTCCAATAGCTTCGCACCTGCAAGGAACATATTCTTGAAGGTCTTTGAATCAATCTTTTGAATTTTCATTCCATCCTCCTGCTTACTCATCGACCCGAACACCCTCGACAAAGACGTTAATCTGCTTTACCTTCATTCCAGAAAAGGTTTCCAGCTTATATTTTACCGTGCTGATCAAATTCTCCGTTACCGCCTTAATGTTAACGCCATATTCAATAATAATATGAAAATCAACGGATATCTCGTTATTTTCAATCGTCACATTGACGCCCTTCGTCAATGCCGCTCGGCTTAACATTTTCACAAGCCCGTCCTTTAAGCTGACCATCGCCATTCCCACGATACCATATAACTCAACTGCCGATAATCCTGCCATTTGAGCAATGACCTTGGTATCAACGACGACCGAACCCAGCTCTGTTGTATATTTCATGCTCATAACTTCCTCCTTATGACTTAAAGCGTCTGATATTCTTGTATCCTCCACAGGAAAGCGCCTGCCGTTCTTCCCTATGCCACCTCGCATTTCTTGCTTTTATGCAAACATGAAAAAACTCGAACAGAATCTCATCCTTCGATATTATCGCATACAGTATATCATATCTTGTTCCGATTCGCCAGAAAAAAATAAATCCGGCTTTTATCTTATTTTACTTAGGGCTTTATTCTGTCTGCAAGAAAGGCAACAACCTCCTCGACGCTCATTGCCGAGGTGTCCACCTCGATTGCCCCTTCCGCCTTTTTTAAAGGCGATTCTTTTCTGCTTTGATCTCTTTCATCTCGCTCTATGATTTCAGCAACAATCTCTGCAAGCTCCGTTTCGACTCCTTTTTCCTTCAATTCTTGGTATCGTCTTTGTCCTCTTACTTGAGCGGAAGCTGTTAAAAATATCTTATAATCGGCATCAGGCAGCACTACTGTTCCGATATCCCTTCCGTCCATTACCACCGACTGACATTCCGCAATCTCCTGCTGGAGCCGAACCATTGCCTGCCGAACCTCCTTGATCGTGCTGATCCGCGATGCCCGATCGCCAACCTCCTGCGTTCGCAGCCTTTGGCTGACATCCTTGCCCTCTAAATATAGCCGCTGCTCTCCGCTTTCAAATTTCCATTCGATTTCCGCCTTTTCCGCCAATTCAATCAATTCCTGACGGCATCCTTCCACATCGCTGTCCTTTTCAATCACCAGCCCTCGCTCTAAGGACAACAAGCCGATCGCCCGATACATTGCTCCGGTATCTACATATACGATTTCCAATTTTTTGGCCAATTCCTTGGCAATGGTGCTTTTCCCCGCACCCGATGGTCCATCGATTGCTATTTTCATTATCTTTTCCTCCCAATCCGGCCGCAGTCCTTTTGCTTTTCCCAAATAAACATGGCGCGGCGAATGCTCCGTTTCAGCCAACATCAGCACGCGAATACATTGTCTAAGACTGCCCTCCACTTCCATTTCAGTATAGCAGGCCAAGGCAGTCTGTGTCAATCCCAGCTCTCTTGCCCCCTTAGCCGGATATGCCTTCGTCAGATCCGTTGTCGCTGAAAAAAAGACAGAAAGTATCCTGTCCTCTGTCAGCCGATTTCTTCTTATAATCTCCTTCAACAGTCTTTTGGTTTGACCTAAAATTTCCTTTTCCGTATTTTCTCTAACGGTAATCGCTCCTCGAATTGCTTTCATATCCTTCTCAACTTTTTTTCCTTATTAATTTTTTCTATGTTTGGCAAAGGCTGCCTCCCAAGCCTTCCCTAAAGCTTTTTAAAAGTCCTTTTCCAGCCATTTTTCAGCAGATCTCATTCCCTTTTTGAGGATTTTTGCCAAGCTCTGCTCTTTTTTCTCAATGCAAAAGGCTTTTATATCACCGGCTGGATTCCCGCCAGATAACCGGTAGAAAAGGCGATCTGCAAATTAAAGCCGCCAGTCAGCGCATCAATGTCCAGCATTTCACCGGCAAAAAACAATCCCTTTACCAGTCTGCTTTCCATCGTACTGGGATTGACTTCCTTTAACCTGATTCCGCCTCTGGTAATGATGGCCTCTTTGAAATCGCGCGTCCGCCTAATATGAAATTCCAAATTTTTTAAGCCCTCCGCCACAGCCTTTTTTTCTCTTTTGCTGATCTGTGCCGCCGGCTTTTGAGGGTCAATTCCGCAGCGTTTTAAAAAAAGAAGCCACATCCGATACGGCAAAAGGGAAACCAAAGCCGCTTCCACCGGCTGCGCCGGATTTGCTGAAAGCTCCCGCTCTATTCTGGCCTCCAACACAGCATGACTTAGTGCCGGCTTCAGGTCAAGCCGCAGCCGTAGCTCCGGTACTATCGTTTTTGGCAGATAGCTGGCCGCCGAGAGCACCAAGGCTCCTCCTAAGCCATAGGGCGTAAACTGAAGCTCGCCTTGTTCGGCAAAAAGTATTTTTTTGCCATGTGCTAGCTGCAAAACAACATTTTTCAGCAGAAGCGGTGACAATTCCGAAAAATCCTGCTCCACCGTTTCTATCGGAACCAATCCCGGTACAAGAGCTTCTATACTATGTCCCGCCTGCTCGGCAAAGCGATAGCCGTCGCCGGTCGATCCGGTCGCCGGATATGCCAGCCCGCCGGTCGCCAAAATCACGCGTCCCGCCGTCAACATCTCTCCATTGGCAAGGCATACTCCCATCACTCTGCGCATGCTCTCCATCCTTATATTTGGGGTCTGCTTCCCGCGTCCTGAAAAAGCTCCGCTCTGATCGCCGCCCTCTGCCGGAAGCAGCTCCGGCGTTGCCTTTATTGCTGCCTTTCGCTCCGAAGAATCCATCTCCTGCAACAACAATCCCTTGACAAGCTCCTTCTTTTGAACGCTTACTCCGGAAAGCGCCAGCTGCTTTTCCAAGGCTCTGATCACATCACTGGACTTATCCGATACCGGAAACACCCGGTTTCCTCTTTCTACCTTTAAGGGACAGCCTGCATTTTCAAAAAAAGCCATCAACTGATGGCTTGGCAGGGCATAAAGCGCCGGAAAGAGAAATTTTGCATTGACCGGTATATTTTCCAAAATTTCCTGGAGCTCGGAAGCATTGGTCAAATTGCAGCGCCCTTTTCCGGTAATATACAGCTTTTTTCCTATTTTTTCATTTTTTTCCAGCAGAAGCACCCTCTGCCCCTGCCTTGCCGCCGTAATCGCCGCCATACAACCGGCGGCGCCGGCTCCTACTACCAGAGTATCCCATTGTTTATTTTTCATCCTTATTTCCCTTTAAATAGCCGGAGGTCAAATTATTGGAGCCTAAATCCTCATAGACCTGATATTCCTGCCAAATATTTTCAAGCTGCTCCAAGCTGTCAATAATCCTGTCCTTGCGCCTTAACGACATGGCAACGATAATAGCGTTTACCACACTCATCGGCGCCACCAGAGAATCCACCACCGACGCCATTTCCGTGCTGGCAAAAAGAGCCACATCGGCAAATTCCAAGCTAGGCGATTGATCGCAGTCCGTCAAGGTAATTACCTTGGCCTTCTTTGACTTGGCAAAAGACAGCGCCTGCAAAGTCCTTTTGGAATAGCGCGGAAAAGTAATGCCAATAATCACATCCTCTTCGTTAATTCGCCTTAAATTCTCAAAAATTTCCGTGCTGCTGTTGCTGTTGATGACCTTGACATTGTCAAACATCAGATTAAAATAAAAGCCCAAAAAATTAGCCAAGGCGGCGCTGGCCCGTACTCCGATGATATAGCACCTTCTGGCATCCAAAATATACTGAATGGCTTGATTGAAATGATCCTCCCTCATTTCATCCAGTGTCTGCTTGATCCTCTCGCGATCAATTGTCAGCACATGCTTAAGCACATTGCCCGCCTCAATCTGATCCTCTATGACCTCCACTCTCTGCATTGAGGTCATTTTGGTTCTGGCGGTTTCCTCCAAGGCTCTTTGCAGCTTGGGATATCCCTCATAGCCAAGCTCGTTAGCAAAGCGAACCACCGTCGATTCGCTGACTCCGACAACCTGCCCCAGCTTTGCCGCCGTCATATAAACTGCCTTATCATAATGATTTGAAATATAGCTTGCCAGTAATTTCTGACCCTTGCTTAGTCCGGAAAATTTTTCATGAATTCTGGATAAGATATCATTTTCTCTTAGCATAAGCCTTTTCGCCTTTCTTCGCTCCGCCTCTCACAGGATATCCCTTGAAGAAAGCGTTCTCCTTTTCCTTTCTCGGCTCCGCTCTCTCCAAAATGAAATATCAAATAGATAAAACTTCATTTTTTATTATATCGCATTTTCTCTTTTATTTCAACAAATATTTGTTTTTGTTTGTTTTCAATCTTTGACAGCTTATCCTGTAAAAAAGACGAATATTTTTCCATCGCCTTTTTTGCAAGAAAAAGAGTCCCAAACATCAAAGCAATGATCAGAGCCGAACGCAAGGGATTTTTGACAAAATCCGACGCATTATAGCCGATCACACTTAGAAAAAAGATCATGACCGCCTTACCGGCAAATACCGCCAAGGTAAATTCTCTTTTGCGAATCTCTGACAGTGCCGCAATTACCGATACTATAATCGAAGGGGTAAAAGGAAATGCAAACAAAAGAATCAACGGAAAAACTCCCTTTCCCTGAATCCAATTCTGAAATCTCTCGTATTCCTTTTGCTTATGAAGCCATGGAATCAGCCGTCTGGCACCTAGCTTTTTCATCAGCAGATAGACCAGCACCGTTCCCAAGCAGGTACCGACATAAGAGAGCAAGTACCCGATGCCAAAACCAAAACCCATAATATTTACCGTTACCAGCACCGCTAGCGGCAGCGGCGGAAAAAAGGCTTCGATCATCGCCAGCAAAATACCGACAATAAAGCGAAACGACCCAAAGCCTTCCATAAGATTTATCCAAAATTCTGGTTGACTAATTGTTCCTATCAGCTCCAACATATTTTCTCTCCTGAAATTCTCCTTAGCGGGCAAATACGCCGCTACTTCCTCTTTCTGCTCCGCGCCTTATGCGCTACCAAAACTCATCTTTCAGGCAAAAGTATATCATATTCTCTAAAACTTCTCCATAGCTCTATACAAACTATAATCATTTTAACGGATTTCTAATCAGCTGCTGTGCCATAGGTGGTTGAACAAAAACATTCCAATTCCCCCTATCCTTACTCCCTTTTCAGCTTCCTCAGCATGTCAAAATACTGATCGCTTAAGCTTTGCAGCAGCGGAATTCGCTCCAGCAGCTGCCTACCGTTCAAAAAATGGTAAAGTCTTTCTTTATGGGCTTTTGGCATCTTTACCTCAATACAGATTTTGCAAAAGGGAAAATAATCCATTTCCACCAACGCTCGTCCATTCCCCTCGCTGATGATGCGAACAGGCTTCGGATAAATCATGCGCCGCTCCAGTGCCTCCTGTATTCCGCTCTGCCAGTCAGCTTCTCCGGCAGCCGCTCTACTGTCGACCCAATCCAGCACCGTAACCGACATCGTATAGGTATCGTAAAGCATAATGCCCAGCTGAATAATCCACAGCACAAGAAAAATACAGATCGGCAAAATAAAGGCGCTTTCTACCGTAACCGATGCTCGAAAGCTACGGCTTGAAGCATTCTCTCTAACCTGTACCTTCCCCTCTAGCCTTTTGAATAAGTCAAACTCCCCTCTTTCTTTTAATTGCCCTGATAAACTACCTGATAAACAGGTAATCCCTCTCTTTAAATGCTTGCTTTTTTTCGCTTGCCACTTTAAAAGAAGCAAGCCGCTAGATATCCGCCCCAAAGAAATGGTATCCATGGAATCAGCTCCTTCCTTTTTCTTAATTTTTGCCAAACCGCCCAAAGCCATAGCGCCATAAGCCCCCATGCCGCTGCTGTCAAAAAAACCTCTGGCGATGCCGCCGTCAATAACCAGATACTCGTCAGAACATCTCCTTTGCCAATATGCTTTTCCCTGCCCAGCCAAATAACCACCGCGCTCACTAAGAGCGCCGCCAAAAGCAGTGTCAGTTCCTTAAAAAGCTCCGCTCTATCGGTCAGCCCCAAAAGCTTTACCGGTAGCAAAACCAGCCAAAGCCCCAGCAAAACTTCGCGTCTAATACTCCGCTTTTTGATATCCTGCCACGCCAAAAAACCCAACAAGACCAAAACCAAATACTTCATTTCCGCTCCCTTCCATGTGTCGTCCGATTTTTTTCTTTGCTAAAGATATTATTCGTTTTTTCTCTTTTTCTGACAATGCCTGCAATGCGTCAGCCCTTTTTTCTCCGCTTCCTCCAAAGAAATCTCCAACACCTGATGCCCGATTTGACTGCATTCCTTCCCCGCATGATACACCTTAGATGCCTCCGTTTTATAAACAAATTCACCAAATATCAAGCCCTGCTTCCGGCAAGTCCTGCATTCCCGCATCCCCTGCATTTCATCCTTCCGCAAGCGACTGACCGGCGAATAAATCGAAATACACTTCCGGTCGGTATGATATCTTGCTCCTTTTTCCGTAATATATACAAGTCCTGTCTCCTCTGCATCCTTCTCCAGCTCTTTTTGGTATTTTTCTCCGTCATATCGGCGAATATTGCCGATATAGCTTTCAATATAAATCGGCTGTAGAATTTCTGCCTCCTTTAAAAAAGGAAGCCGCAGAGGAAAGCTGTAGATATAGCTGACATAAAAGCCGGATGCTTTAAAATCATAGAAATACACAGCTCCTTTTATATTCAGGCACTTTTCCTGAAAACCTGACAATCCTGCCAGTTTGCTGCTTATCTTTTCTTTGAGATAGCGGTCAAAAAACAGCCGCCCTACAAATGCCGTCGCCTCGCTTTTGGCAATTTGCGGAAGCTCCTCCGGTAGCTTTTTTATTTTTTTCATCAGCTCGCCGGACATCTCGGCAATCTCCCGAAAATCTCCAATTAGCTCGCCGGAAGCCAATCTGTCAAAGCGAATCGGCTTTTGCAAAAGCTCCCCGCTTTTCCTTTTCAGCTTTTGAAGATCCTCCGGCTTCAAGCTATGATGCTGATAGCTGTGATGCGCCAAAAGCTCCGATATCTCCAAATGATAGAGCAAATACGAATCATAAGCAAAATCGGTCGCCGCCTCCGCCGCCGCCCGACTAACTCGATAATCGGTATGCAGATAGCCGATCAAGCTAAGCAGCAGCAGAAGCGAATAAAAAACAATGGGAACAACAATCGCCGCTTCAATCGTAACAGACGCCCTGTATCTCACTAATATCCCCCCTCCGCATATACCTCGATTCGATATTTATTTTCCAGCCATTCCCCGAAAAGCCCCCTTCTGCCGAAAGGATAAAAGCTCGGCTGATATGTGGCTTCCGAGCGAATTTCAAAGCTTCTCTCGCAATCCATCAAATAAAAATCCGGTATGCTCTGCTGTTGATTCTGCTGAATCAGATCCAGCGCCCGCAGCCATTTTACCTGATCCGGCACAAAATCAAGCAATAAAAACAAACGTAAATAATCCGCATAGTTCATACCCAGATAATCCCTCCAGGTCTTTGGAGAATCCGCATTTTCCTCCTTAGCAACAGATTTCCATTTCTGATCAATTTTTCTTTTCAGCGCTTCCTTCTGTTTTTTGATTTCCTCCTTCCCCAGTCTGGAAAACTCCTCTGCCAGCTCCTTTAGCTTCTCCCGCATCGCCGTCAAGCCCTTTTCTTCCGCTTCGCGAAGCACTTTTTCAATTTCCGCCTGCGCCGACTGAATCGCTTGTTCTGCCGCTTCTATCCTTTTGGTATAATTTTCCTCTATCCATTCCGCCGCTTTTCCTTCTAAAGACTGAAACGCCTTTTCTATAAGGTTTTTCGCCTGCTCTTGGCTCAGCCCCAGCTGAACCAGCTCTTGCTCTGCTTTCTCTTTCGCGATCGGATAGCCCTGAAGCTTTGCCCGCACCGCATCCTCAACATTCCGGCGAATCAGCAGATCCAGCTTCTTCACCTCCGCCCGCAATTCCTCCGCCCGCTCCGCCGTGCGATTTTCCAGATAATAACGAAGCTCTCCGGTCAAGCTGGCTCCCGCTTCATTGAGATTGTCCTGCACAGCCTCTATCCCCTCAGTCAATCCCTTTTCAGCAGCATCCGCCAAAGCGTCGACTCCTTCCATGGCCAAGCCGGACAGCGCTCCCTGCAAAGAGGTATACCAGGTTGCCGGCGTTTTTATCAAGGGAACTCTTTGTCCGCGAAACAGCATAAAAATATCCGCTCCCGTTTCCAGTGCCGACCATAGCGCCACAATAGCTCCCGCGACAACCGCCGCTCCAGCTCCCAAGCTCCACCAGCCGGCAATCGCTGCCGCCAGCGAATTAACGGTCGCCATCTTAGCCGCGTCCGAAATCAGGGCAAGCACATTAAATAGCAGCCGAATTCCAAACAATGCACCAATCATCGCTCCTTGGTTTGCCGCTTCCTCCGCGCCGCCGAACAGCAAATATTCCAACTCTCCCTTTCTGGCATGATCGCTTTTGGCATAGCCGGAAATTGCCAACTCATCCTCCGGCTGAAGCGCAAAATGTGAAAACACCATGAAATAATATTCATTGACAATGAAATCCTCCGTCAGCTCCTTCCATGCCTTTTCCGCCTGCTGCAAATGCTCGTCTGAAATGCTGATGCTTCCGACAGGCACCTCGCCTGCCAAGGCCGATGGCAGGCGGTCAGCGTTGACAATTTTCTCCCTGTCAAGAATCAAAAACTCTGCTAATTGGCGCTCTGCCTGCCCTTTGATTTCATTTTGCTTTGATTCAAGGCTTTCACTGCTTTCACCTGCTTCGTTTTCTTTATAGCCATGATAAGAGAGGGGAAAATAAAAATAGCCCTCCACCAAAAGCAGCGCTTCTCCCGCTTCCAGCCACTTTCTCATACGCTCCTCCGGCCATTCCCGTTCCGAGCTTAAAGCCCTTTCATAGTCAGCAAGAATTCCTTCTCCTTTCTGATAAAAGCTTTGAATCCCCTGTAGGATGTTCAAAAAGTTTTCTTTTTCCTCCCGCAGCTTTTCTCGCAGATATTTAAAATTACCAATTCGGCTCATGCTGTTGTCCGCGTCGCACTGCCATAAAAGCTGCTCTATCTCATGCCTTAACGCGCCTTTAACCGTAGGGCTGATATCCGCCTGCTCCAGCTCTGTCAAAAACTGCTTCATCTCCGGTATCTGTCTTGTATGTACATCGGCAATCTCCTCCGCCAGACGCTCGGCATTGCGATATGCGTCAGTCAGCTCATAAAAGGGCTGTAGTCGGGCTTTCATCTTCCGCTTATGCTCGGAAAGCGCCTGATTCATTTCTGCCTGAAGCATATAGCGTTCGGCTATTTCCAGCTCTGGCGCAAAGGGCAGATACTCGTCAACAATGCCCATGCCGTCCGCAACAAAGCCCTCGATTTCCTTCACTATCGCCGTAGCATTATACTGCCCTTGCAGCATTTCTTCTTTTAATCCCTGTGGCAGGTCACCTCGGGTATTGATCTCGCTTTTCTTCCGCTCCTCGGAGCGCTCCTGCGCATTAAAGGAATTGACTCCTATTCCGACAATCCGCGCCGCCTGCGTTCCGGCTTCAATTTCCACTCCATCCAGATAGCGATATAATCTGCGTATCCGCTGATCGCCCTCCTGAAATTTTTTTAAAATCACCTCCTTCTTTTTCAGCCATTCCTCTGCTTTCCTACTTTTCTGCCAGATCTGAAGCTTTTCCAGCCATGGCTGTGCCATAGTAAAAGGAAGCTTATCTCGGGCAAAGAGAATCGCTTCTGCTCTGGCATCCATTAAATCCTGATAGCCCATTTCTCGCTTTTCCTTTTCCAGCACTGAATTCTCCACCCTAAAATATGGAAAATGATAATAATCGCCCTGCTCCTGCCCTGCCAAAAAGTCTTGAAAATAAGAGCCTGCCGCCTGATCTTCAAAAAATATCTGATTGGTCTTTTTTAGAGTATCTTCGCCGTCCGCCAAGGCCTCGTGGTAAAACAGCAGTCCGTATTCCTCCATGATTCCGGCGATATAGTCTGCCTTGATATTATGCAGCGCCAACCTTCCCAAGATTTCCTGCTTGGCATAAAGATACTGCAAGCGATACGCCTCAACCAGCCCCAAAGCAAAAGCAACCAGCGTTAAATATACAATACTCATAAAAAGGGTAATGCTGCCTCTGTTTTTTTTCATTTGCTTCCTCCGCTTCTCCCATTTTTCAGGCGTTCCTATCCAAAATCCCTTCTGCATCGGGAAGCTCTCTCGCTTCTTCTACCATAAGATTTTTTCCGGCTTCGCCGTCTTACAACTTTATCCTATCAAAACAAAGAAAAAAAATCGTCCGCTAATTGTGGAATTTCATTATAATATAATTAGAAGCAGATTAGAAATACATTAAAAATCTATCCCCTATTTCATGGAGATGGATTCTTCTTTATGATAGATCTTTCTCAGGCCTTTTTTCAAAGTATGCTCCGCACCCTTTTTTATCAAATTATTCTGACGATTGCTTCTTATCCCGCGCCGCTTTTTTCCTAAAAATAGGTACAGACAAAAGATACTGCCAAGCCGCCGAACTGACGCCTCATAAAAAATTTTCCGGAAATTTAGAATCATAGCTATTACATCATTTCCTCCTTGTGCAATCCATTGTTTTCTATGAATAATAAAAACTCCTAGCCTCCGACCTGCTGGCAAATACATCGAATTCCCTTCCTGGCGGCAACCCGCTTAAGCCTCCTTTTTCATTGATCTTTGCTCCATTACTTTTGTTCCTGCACAAAGCCAGATTTGATATTTATACTTTTAGTTTAACAAAAATTTCCAAAAAAAGAGGAGCAGAAACTGCTCCCTTTTTCCATCTTCTCCAGAAATTTATTTATATTTTTTGCTTTCCCTTAAAATCTTTAAATCCCGATATTTACCGTAACCTGACAAAACAAGTCCTTCACCTCTCTCCATATTTTTTCAGATACACATGATAGAACATATCAAAAAAATAAATGGCTCCGTATTTTTCCTGAACACTTTTTACATTGGAATAATCTGCTTCATCAAATAGAGAATTGTATCAAATCAGCTGGTAAAGCCACTATCCCGCGGAGTCGTAAGCAGAAGCTTATATGCCCTAAACAGAAAATCAATCAGCCCCAAGCGCCGAATATCAATATCCATAGCCTTTTCCTCTCATTTCCGTTTTTAAGCTGCTAAAGAGAAAGATTCAAAGCTATCCGCCTTGAATCTCCCTTTTTTCGCTTTACTTTCTGCCTTTGATATACCGCTTTTTCTTTAAAAACGCCTCTACCTCTTCCTCGTATTTTTTCTCGTTTTGCTTTTCTTCCTCCGTCTTGACATGCAGCTTGATCGTTTCCACGGGAAGATCCGTATTTTTAAAGGATTCCCGATAAAGCTTCATCGTTCTCCAAATCAAAAGCGCAACGATTGAGATTGTAATGACCGCAACGCCGATATAAAAGACAATGTCTGAGGTGGTTAAGCTCTTTATTTCAAATAAAGTAAGACCCTTCCTTTCTTCCGCCGCCGCAGCATTTGCGTAAATCAGCGCAGCCAGCTTTCCTGTATTTTTTAATAATTCCAAAAAATCGGGCATTTCTCTTACCTCCTGTTCTGTTTTTAAATTTTCAAAATATTTCTGCTGCAAGCAAGTCTTTGCTTACAGTCATTTTCCGATTTTCCTTGCCGCAGTAAAAGCTCTCTGCCAGGCCTTATCATCGGCAAAGATATTTCCATCTCTTTCCTATAAAAAAACCGCTATGACCAATGCTTCTACATTAATCATAGCAGTTTGACGGAGAAGGAGGGATTTGAACCCTCGCACCGCGTTAACGATCTACTCCCTTTCCAGGGGAGCCCCTTCAGCCGCTTGGGTACTTCTCCAGATTATAACGGAGAGGAAGGGATTTGAACCCCCGGCTCCTTTCGGAGTCACTAGTTTTCAAGACTAGCTCCTTAAGCCACTCGGACACCTCTCCATTGACGCTTCTCACAAGCACTAATGTAGAATATCATAAAGAACTTTGTATGTCAAGCACTTTTTTCATAGAATCCTGCTGTTGCAAGAAGAATTTTCCGATTCCTTTCTTTACCAGCCCTCTAAATTTATATTAGAATTCCCAATACTTCCTTTTACAGCTTTTCTATAAAATCCTGCTTTTTATTGATTCAGCTTCTCCAGTACCACCCCTCTTTAACACTCTGATTACTCGCTGTATATTCCGTAGGCTTGGCTGACCTCCTGAATAAAAATAATACCGTTGCCGGGCTTGTCAATATCCAGATTCTTCCGAATGGAGGCAACAATACCGCCAGTTACCTCTCTTTGCGACAGAATAAGCACAATTTCCTTTTCCGGCTCAATCTCCATATTAAAAAGCTTCATCGTTTCATGTACACCGGAGCCTCTGGCATTAATAATCGTTCCTCCCTTAGAGCCCGCTGCTTTCGCAGCATCTATAACCTCCTCTGCCTTTCCTCTATTTACAATCGTCGTAATCAACTGATACATTTTTTTATCCTCACTTTCTTTTTTCTCACTGACATCATCTGTGATTTGATGGCTTCCTATGATCGCGCACATCGGCGTGGAAAAAGCAATTCCCTTATGCGGCTTTTCAAAATGAAAATCTCGGCTCAGCTTTTCCATCGCGCTTTCCGCCGTTTTTCGATCCATGCCCAATATCACGATTTCTTTTCTTTCGTCATATAAAGAAAAAAAGTTTAGAACTGCATTTTGAACGGTTCCCTTTGCCGGCAGGATGGTTCCTCCCCGAACCCCGTACTCCTTTGCTTTATGCATAAATTTGCTGCCCATTCCATAGCTGACAATTGCATAAATCAATTCAAAACAAGATGCTTCCGTAAAATTTATCATATCTAGTTCTCCGCTCCTTTTGATTTCATCTTGAATATCAATCCCAAAAGCTGCAAGGTAATAATCGGCATCGTCGCCACCATAGCAATCATGCCGAAGCCATCCGCCATGAGATCCGCTCCCTCAAACGCCTGAGCCGCTCCCTGAATAAACGCCAGAATAAAGGTTGCCGTCATCGGTCCAGTCGCTACTCCGCCTGCGTCAAAGGCAATACCCACAAACAGCTTTGGCGTAAAAAACATCAGCCCCAGACAAATCGCATAGCTGGGCAGGAGATAATGCCACAGCCGTATTCCCGGCACCAAAATACGGATGACTGACAGCGCAACTGCCAAGCCAACTCCTACTGCCAGCGAAAACAGCACCGCCTTGCGATTGACATAGCCGCTGGTAACATCCTCAATCTGATGCGTCAAAACATAGACCGCCGGCTCCGCTAAAATAGTTGCAACACCCAAAATCAGCCCTATCACTGTAATATATATCTTATTGTCCAAAAGCGCCAGTCGGTTGCCGATCGTCGCACCTACATTCATAAAGCCTCCGTTTACTCCCAGCATAAATACAAACAGTCCGAAAAAAGCAAATAAAAAGCCGGTCAGCAGCTTACGAAGCTCCCTTTTTGACAGCTTAAACGATACCTTTTGTAAAACCAGCAAAATCACGAACAGCGGCAGCACCGCCATAATACTTTCCTTAAAGTAAGTTCCAACCAGCTCGCCAAAGGGCTGAAGCTGTATAATGTCCGACTCTCCGCCACCGACAAATTCGGTCGCTCCGGAAAAAATGTTCAACAGCATCACTCCCAGAATCGCACCAGTCGAAGCAATCGCCACCAAACCAAAGCTGTCCTTTTCCGAAGCCTTACTGTCCTTTTTTAATTTGGAAATACCAACAGAAAGCGACAGGATAAAGGGAACTGCTAAAATACCGGTAGTCGCTCCCGACGAATCAAAGGCAATCGCCAAAAATTCTTGGGAAATAAAGAAAGAAATTCCAAATACGATGATATAAAGGACAAATAAAACCTTATAAAGAGGAATATTATAGAAGATTCTCAAAAAGCCGAAGGATATCATAACCGCCAGCCCAACAGATACCACCACCAAAATACTTAGGCCAGAAATTTGTCCGCCGGTAACCAGATCGACCTGATTGGCAAGCACCATCAGTCCCGGCTCGGCAATCGAAATAAAAAAGCCCAATATCAGACCGGCAATTAAAACAATCCATAATTTATTTGTTTTTGCCAGCGACAGTCCAGTTAAGCTGCCCAGCGGAGTAATGCCGATATCTACCCCTATCAGAAAAAGAGCCAGCCCCATGGTCACTAACACACTGCCCAGCAAAAAACGAACAAGCAGCGTTCCTCCCAAAGGCGCCAATGTAAAATTAAGCAGCAATACTATTACAATAATCGGCAGTACCGAAGACAGCACTTCCTTTAACTTAGAAATAACAATGCTCAAATCATACCTACCTTTCCGTTTTCCATATTCCGACAGGCTCCCCTCCTGCTGTTTTTCGCAAATATTTTAAAGCTCGCTTCCTCCTATAGCTTTAAGCCCGGAACAGCATTTAAATCAAGCTCGGCAAATTTCCCCTGCAAAAAATCATGATATGCCGCTACTCCAATCATCGCCGCATTATCCGTACAATAGACCAGAGAAGGCACATGAAAAGAATATCCTCTGCTTCGGCAGGCCTTCTCCATTTCCGCCCGCAATCTGGAATTGGCAGCCACACCGCCGGCCAGAGCAATTTTATCCAACCCATACGCTTCTGCCGCCAGCATCGTCTTTTCTATTACAATATCCGTAACCGCCTTCTGGAAGGATGCCACCAAGTCCTCTCGGCAAAGCGCTTCGCCTTTTTGCCTTGCTCTGTGCATATAATTTATCACTGCCGATTTTACGCCGCTAAAGCTGAAGTCATAGCTTCCCTCTTCCAAATAAGCTTTGGGAAAAACAATGGCGTCCTCTTTTCCCTGCTTTGCCTCTCTATCAATCTTCGGTCCGCCTGGATAGCCCAATCCAACTTCTCTGGCAATTTTGTCAAAAGCCTCCCCAATCGCGTCATCTCTGGTTTTCCCCAGAATCGTATACTGACCGTAGGCTTCGGTTTTCACTAAATGGGTATGCCCTCCCGAAACAACCAAGCACAAAAAGGGCGGCTCCATTATTGGCTCCTCAATATAGTTGGCAGCGATATGACCGCTGATATGATGAACCGGAATCAGCGGCAGTCCCAGCGCATAAGCCAAGGCCTTCGCCTCTGCTACTCCTACCAAAAGCGCTCCCACCAGCCCCGGTCCATAGGTCACCGCAATCGCCGACAGCTCATCAAAACGGCAGCCGGCTTTCGCCATCGCCTCCCCTATGACTTGGTCGATCTTCTCAATATGCATGCGCGAGGCCAGCTCCGGCACAACGCCGCCAAATTTCATATGGGAAGTAATCTGTGAGGAAATGATATTGGAAAGAATCCTCCTGCCATCTTCCACCACCGCCGCCGAGGTTTCATCACAAGAGGTTTCAATCGCCAAAATTTTTATTCTTTTATGCTCCATAAATAAGCCCTTCCGTTACCTGTACAGCCTTCCGGCTTCATTCGCCCCTTAATACAGACGCAGTCTAAAACTTCGCCGAGCCTCCCGTCAGCTTAAGGGCTACGCTAATTTTTCTTTTATTCCACTACCAGAAATTCTTCGCCCTTTGCCCAACCAGCAATTTTCCATTCATTTTGGTCATTGGCGTATAAAAGATAGTCAATATAATGATTGACGCCGGAAATATTGGTATAAAATACTACGCTTACTCTGACGGTCGATCTTTCCACTCCGTCATATTTTACCTTGTCCATATTGTAAGGAGCCAGTGCCTTATAATCCACAATTTTAATTTTCTGGTTCTTCTGCTTCTCCGTTTCCATCCAAACCTTTAACTGCTGCGTCAGCTCCTCGTTTTTACTCAGCAGTTCCGGAGAAAACTGGCTGCGCTGAAGTGTTATCAGCTCGTCCACCTGCTCCCGATCCAGCTCTCGGCTGTAGGTTATTTTTAAAATCAAGGAATTAAGCGCAATCACCTGATCCGGCGATTTGGCAGCCAGCCGCAAAACTCTCTCTCTTTCCTTCTCATTTCTCTTATCCAACAACTCCATGACCTTTGCTTCATTTAAAACATTACTTTCTGTCGGAAGCTTCGCCGCCTCCTGCTTTTCCTGATAAATATAAAGTCCATATAGTATCCCTAGCAGCGCCAGTACCAATATGATCAAACCTATCAATTTCTTCATGATGAAATCACCTCAACAAAAATTCTTTTTTTCTTCCTTATCTCATTGTTCCACGATAAGCTTCAATCCCAACCGATTCTCTGTCAAATCATTTCCGGTAAATTCCATCCATCCGGTCAGGGCATATTTTTTCTCTATTCCTGCTCAAAAGTCAATGTTACGGTTTCTCTATCCCTAGGAATCCATGTATTCTTAAAAATCGCTCTTGCCATCGGGAGCTGCTCTTTTGGATAGATTAGGGATGGACTGAAATGCGTCAGCCAAAGCTTTTTCACCTTCGCTTTTTTGGCCAAAAGCGCCGCCTCCTCAAAGGTCATATGCTTATAGGCAACAGCATTGGTGTTTTCCAATTTCTCCGCATACATCCCCTCGCAAATAAATAAGTCCGATTCTGCGGCTTCCTCCTCGATAGAGGCAGTCGGTCGGGTATCAGTACAATAGGTGACATGAATCCCTTTTCTTTCTTCACCGAGAACCATGTCCGGTTTCAAAAGCCTGCCCTCCCATTCCAGGCTTTCTCCTTTTTGCAGCTTTGACCAGAAACGAATCGGAATATTCTGCTCCTGTGCCCGTGCCAGATCAAACCTGCCCTGTCTATCAATATGCAGCGCATAACCATAGCAATTGACCCGATGGTTGACGTGAAATGCCCGAATTCGATAGCCCTTGTGCTTTATTTCCTCCCGTTCCTCCATTATTTCATGGAACAAAATGGTAAACGGCAGCTGCGGTACAATAACCCGCAAAGCATTGACTACCTTTTCCAGCCCTTTGGGGCCTATCATCAGCAGCGGCTCTGTTCGATCCGAATTCGCCATCGCCAGAAGCATTCCCGGCAATCCGCTGATATGGTCGGCATGAAAATGCGTAATACAGATCGTATCAATCTGTTTGTATCCCCAGCCCTGTTCCTTTAGTGTGATTTGAGTTCCTTCGCCGCAGTCAATCAAAAGATTGCTGCCATTGTGTCTAGTTATCAGGGAAGTCAGCCAGCGATAAGGCAAGGGCATCATTCCACCGGTTCCCAGCAAGCAAATATCTAACATTCGTTTCCTCTTTCTCTATTTTTCCCGTTTTCCACCCTCTCGCCCTTCGGCAAAGCTTTTATTTATATTTCACTCTACTTAAAGCGGAAATTTACACTAAGTTATGCCGATATCTCCGGATCATTTCATCATCCGCATAAGATATCGGCATTTTTCACCGGAATTTCCGATTTATCACAGCTTAACAGGGAAATACGGTTTTTTATTTATTCAGCATTTCCTTGACTTGTTTAACTGCATTTTCCGCAGTAAAGCCAAATTCCTTAAACGCGATCTCCGCCGGCCCAGACGCACCAAAGCCCTCCATGGCGATCACCTTTCCGGCAAAGCCCAAATATTTATGCCAACCAAAGCTGCTTCCCGCTTCCATTGCCAGCCGAGCCGCTACCTCCTTCGGCATAACACTTTCCTTATATTCCTCCGGCTGCATATCAAACAACTCAAAGCTCGGCATACTGATCACTCTGGCATGAATGCCGTCCTCCTTTAGAAGCGCCTGCGCCTGCATCAGTTGTTCAACCTCCGACCCGCTTGCCAAAAGCAGGACATCGGGCATTGCTTTCTCACAGTCAGAAAGCACATATCCTCCCTTGAGCGCCGCTTTTCCGCTGCCGGCATAATTCGGCAGATTTTGTCTGGTCAACACCAGTGCCACCGGCATTCTCTGCGAGTGCATCGCTACATACCAGCCCGCCGCCGTTTCTCTGGCATCCGCCGGTCGGAAGGTAATAACATTCGGCGTACTGCGCAGCGAGGCCAATTGCTCAATCGGCTGATGCGTCGGGCCGTCCTCTCCAACTCCAATGCTGTCATGCGTCAGCACATAAACTGCCGGAATATTCATTAGCGCCGCCAAGCGAATCATCGGCTTCATATAATCGCTAAAAACAAAGAATGTTGCTCCGTAAGCCTTAAATCCGCCATGCAGCTGTATTCCGTTTAAAATACCAGCCATTGCCAGCTCTCTTACTCCAAAATGAAGATTTCTGCCGGTATAGTCCTTCTTCCCGAAATCACCCTGTCCCTTCATATAGGTCTTGGTTGACGGCGCCAGATCCGCCGAGCCGCCAAATAAGACCGGAGTCTTGGCGGCAATCCTTTGAATCACCTCGCCGGATAAATTGCGCGTAGCATTCGGCTTATCGGCAAAACTCCAAAATTCTTCCTCATCCATAAAACTAAGATCACAGCTGTCTGACAGTCGAGCAGATAATTCCTTGGCCTCCTCCGGATATGCTTTTTCATAGGCCTGCCATGCCGCCATCCATTCCGCTTCCGCCTGCGCGCCCTTCTTAACGGTTTCTCGCGCGTATTCATAGACGTCCTCGTCCACAAAGAAATCCTTATCCGCCGGCATACCGAATTTTTCCTTCATCGCCTTGATATTTTCCGCTCCCAGCGGCGCTCCATGTGATTCCTCGCTGCCCTCCAGCGCCGAGCCATATCCAATCTTCGTATGAACCACAACAAGACTTGGTCTGCTCAAATCTGCCTTGGCCTCACTTAACGCTTTTTCAATCGCCGTCACATCCGTACCGTCCGCCACATCGATTACCTGCCAATGATAGGCTTCAAAACGCTTTGCCACATCCTCGGTAAATGCAATCTCCGTGCTGCCCTCAATAGTAATCTGATTGGAATCGTAGATAACAATCAATTTCCCAAGTCCTAAGGTACCAGCTAATGACGCCGCTTCAGCGCTGATGCCCTCCATCAGGCAACCGTCGCCGCACAGCGCATAAGTGTAGTGATTTATCGGCGTATGACCTTGCCGATTGTATTTTGCCGCCAAATGCGCCTCTGCCATCGCCATTCCAACTGCCGTAGCAAAGCCGGCTCCCAAAGGTCCCGTCGTTGCCTCCACTCCTGCGGTATGCCCAAATTCCGGATGTCCCGGCGTCAAGGAGCCCCATTGCCGAAACGCTTTTAAATCCTCAATTTTCAATCCATAGTCAAAAACATGAAGCAAGGAATAAAGCAGCGCTGATCCATGCCCCGCCGATAAAATAAAGCGATCCCGATCCGCCCAATCCGGACGATGCGGATTATGCTTCATTATTTTTGCCCATAATGTAAAGGCTGCCGGAGCTGCTCCCAGCGGCAAACCGGGATGACCGGAATTGGCTTTCTGTACGGCGTCTGCGGACAAACCGCGCAAAGTGTTAATTACCTTTTGTTCCATGCTCATAACTTCCTCCTTTTTTATCTCCGCCCACATAATGAGAGCGTCCTCCATTGGCTTACTATAATAATCTCTGCGAATTCCTTCCGTCCGAAAGCCATTTTTCTGATACACAGCAATCGCCGCCGCATTGCTTTGCCTGACCTCCAAGGTCATCGCCGCGATGCCCAGCTCCCTTGCTCTTTCCTTTAAAAAGGCAACCAGCTCCTGCCCTCTGCCCTGTCCTCGGTATTTCTTGGCAAAAGCAATATTGGTAATATTCCCATCCGTCAGCACCTTCCAAAAGCCAGCATAGCCAATCGGCTCATTCTCCTCCAGCCATACATAATAATGGGTGTCCGGATTACTCAATTCGTTCTCAAAGGCCGCCGCACTCCACGGCAGAGAAAAGCTTTCTTGCTCGATCCGCAGAATGGCCTCCACATCCTCGCGCCTCATTTCCCGAATCTCTTTCATTCCTGGCCGCATTCCCTTTCCGCCTGCGTTTTTTTCAAATACACCGGCACAAGCTCCCTTCCGGAAATGCCGCAACCCGCCGTCCTCTTTTCACCCAGCAGGGCAATACTGGCTGCCGAAAGTTGATGCCTGCGGCGCATCGGCACAAAAAACTGCCGTGACGGCAAATTTTCCCGAAATTGCTTCTCAAAGCGGAAGAAGCCGTCGCCTACAAGTGCTGTTCGCTCTCCGCCCTCCTGAACCTGCTTAATTCTTTGGAGCGCTTCTTCCAAAAGCAACACTTGCGGAGCCTCTACCTCCGTCAATTCGCCTTTTTCCGAGCGGTACTGCGCATAATAAAGCTCCGTCGTTCTGGCAAAAAGCAAGGGAAAAATTATGGTCTCCTCATCGGCAATATTGTATGCCAAGCCTGCCAAGGTCGATACCGGAACAATCTCCTTATCTGTCGGCAGCGCCAAGCCCTTTGCTGTTGCAATACCAATCCTTAAGCCGGTATAAGAGCCTGGCCCCTGCGATACCGCAATCCGGTCAATATCCTCCAATCTTGTTCCGCTGTGCCTTAGCATTTGATCCAGTAAAGGCAGGAAGGTTTGAGAATGGGTGATACCTGCGTTCAGTGAAAATTCCGCAATAACCTCACTGCCTTCAACAATTGCCAGACCGGCAACCTTGCCGGAGCTTTCTAACCCTAATACTTTCATTGTTAAACCTCTGCTCAATGCTTTCCTTTTGTTCACGCCTCTTTGTAAAGAAGGTATCTGGCAAGCCGTCGAAAGCCCTCGCCAGTCATGACATTATCTCTAAGAAAATTTTTCTTTTTTGAGCCTTTATCCCTAAATATTTTTTTAAAAAACAGGAAAAAATCCTTACCTCTCACCTTTTCAGCAATCGTCTTTTATCCCAAAAGGGCGGTAAATACCTGTTTTTTATCTTTTAACAGTATATCATATTTTTGAAAATTTATCTAGTCCTATCTTTTGAAAGACTTTATGAAAAATCCCATTACCGATATGCGCCGGCTCAAAAGGATCAAAATTTTCAAATTTTTCCTTGTTTATAACGATTTCCTAATTGTATTCCATCTGCTTTTCTGATATGATGAATAATGATTTCACTACTTGCCTGCGCCTTTTGCGCCTTATCTGCAAGCGAAGGAGCTGCTTTTTATCTGCCTTTTCCATCGGCGAGCCGCCCCTATTTTCGCTTTATTTTCTTAGCTTCGGCAGAATATAGCTTAAAGCGCCGCTTCGGCAAGTGAAAAATATATTTTATCTTTATGAGGTAGCTATGAACATCACCTGCATCTTCCCCCAAAAAAGACTGGAATCGCCTTATCTGGATGCGGTTCGGGAATACGAAAAAAGACTGAGCCGATATTGCAAAATCAAATTTCTTTCGGCCGCATCTCTTCGCCAAATCCCCGCTTCTGCTCAGCTTCTGACGATCACCAGTGGGAATGCCAAGGCCGCTATGCTTTCTTCGGAGGCCTTTGCCGAACAGATAAGCCATTACGGGCTTTGCGGTCAAGCACAGCTCTGCTTTGCTCTAACCAATGTACCGGAGTATGCCGAGTCATGCCTTTCTCTTAGCCATGCCAAGCTCTCCGATTCGCTTCTGGCCGTTGTTTTGGCGGAGCAACTCTATCGGGCGTTTCGCATTATCCATAACCACAGCTATCATAAATAAAAACCAAAAAGCCTGCGCTCACCGAGGAAGGGCGGTAAAAAATCCGCCAAAAGGCCTTCGCAGGGCTTAAAAATTGCCGCTTTAGGCGAAAAACCTGAACAACAAGGCATGCCGCAGGCAAAAGTAAATTTCAAACCTACATTAAACTCTGACTCATAAAACAGGAGCCCCTATGAAAATCAAATGGAATGAAAAGTATACCACTATTTCCGCCTATATCATAATTGTCTTTATCATTTGCTACGGCATTTACAAAATTACCGACAATTTAACCGTCAACCAGCAGATTTACTCGACCATTGTGAGCGCGCTGGTTCCTTTCTTTATTGCTTTTTTGCTGTCTTATTTTTTATATCCGCTGATCGACCTGATCGAAGGCACCTTACTTGGCAAGCTAAGCAGCCCTCGGTATAAACGCTTCATTTCCATCACGATTTCCTATATCAGCGTATTCGGTCTTTCTATCCTGCTGCTTTCTTTTGTCATTCCCCAGATTTTTCAAAGCATTCGCGATGTTACTCGGCTGGTACAGCAATTCAATAATTATGTGCCAGAATTGGAAAAAATGCTGCAAACGCAGGAGCTTCAGCTTTTTAACACGCCCATTGTCATTGACACGACCCTGTTCAATCGTTATTTACTGGACAATCTCAACATCAAAGAAACGGTCAATTCCGTTTCAGATCTGCTTTCCGGCATCATCCCTTCTCTGATCGACTTTTTGTCCCGCTTTGCTTCCGGCTTTTTAAATGTGATTCTAGGTATGATCCTGGCAATTTATCTTCTGGCCAGCAAGGAAAAGCTTGCCGCCTCCTCTAAACGCTTTGTCCGTTCGCTGTTCTCTCCTAAAAATGCGGAAGGGCTTTTGGAAATTATGGCGGACAGTCATATTATTTTTAACGGCTTTATTATCGGCAGTATCATCGACGCTCTGATTATCGGAATGCTGACCTTTCTGGCGATGCTGATTCTGCGCATAGATTATGCGGTATTGATCAGTATTATCGTTGGCGTAACCAATATTATTCCTTATTTTGGCCCTATCATCGGAGGGATTGTCGGTTTTGCTCTGCTCATATTTGTCGATCCCGTCAAAGCCCTGACCTTTGCCATTTTGATCTTGGTCATTCAGCAATTTGATGGTAATATTCTAAAGCCCAAAATCTTCGGTCAGTCCGTTGGCCTAGGACCGATTTCCGTGATTTTCTCTATCTTCCTGTTCGGCAAGCTGTTCGGCTTCGTAGGAATGTTTTTGGGCGTGCCAATCTTTACCATCCTGAAAAACATTGTCGATCGCTATTTAAACAAACAATATCGGGCAAAATATCCCGATGGCTGTCCGGAGTCGCAGGCTGACAAGCCCAGCGAGCTTCCCTATGGGCTTCACGACAAATAATATGTGTAAAAACAGTAGGATCTGCTACAAAATAAGATTTTCACCAAGCCTTTAGGGAAAAATCCCCATCTCTTGCCTGAAAAACTTAAGCTATAGCAGCCCCTGTTTTTTTAAGCTTTTGCCACAGCGCCTCCTTCTCCCTACACTTTTTGCGTTGCTCCGATAATCAGTAGCGCAATTCCCGTTTCCAGCTCTGTCCTGCCTCTTTTAAAATCCCATTCCAACTGAAGAATCTCCTTAAGCAGCAGATTTAACTCCTCCTGTGAAAAGAGTCGCGCCTGTGCCATCAGCTTATTCACCACAAAGGAGGGTACTCCCAAAAGCTTTGCCGCTTCTGCCGATGAAGCTCTGCCGGCCGCCAATCCTTTGGCAATAGTAATCTGCCGAATTTGCCTTCCGATCATAAAAAGAATGCCATTCGGCGATTCTCGGTTTTGCAGCATAATATGATAATTCTCCATGGCCGCCTGCCGATCTCTTTTGGCCAGAGCGTCCGTCAGCTGAAATATCTTGGATTCCAGTCGCTCGGCAACCAAGGCTGTTACCAGCTCATCCGTAATCGTATCCTCTGCTAGGGAAGCCAACTTCTCGCACTCCTTCAACAGACCGGACAGTTCGATTCCCGCCCTTTGCAAAAGCAGCCTTGCCGTAGCCGTTTTAATCCTCAAATCATAGCGATAAAACCACTTCCCCAAAAATTGAATCAGCTGCTCCTCCTCCAAAAAATTATATTCCTCCAAAAATCCTATTGTCTGGAAAAGCTTAAACAGCTTTTTCCTTTTATCCACCGTTTTTTCTTTAATGATTAAAACCGTACTTTCCGGTAGGCGCTCTATTTTTTGCGCAAAACTGTCCAGTGCATTTTTATCCTTATACTCAAAAATCCCTGTATCCTTCAAAACAATCACTCGATATTCCGCCATAAAAGGCAGAGTATCGCATTTGTTCAGCAGCTCATACATATCCTTAGGCAGCGCTTCCAATACTTCCAGATTCAAGTCCATTTCCTCGGCCTGCAAATAGGCGGCTATGACCTTTTCTGTATTCTTTTCCAGCAAGTACTGCTCCTGCCCGTACAGCAAAAACAGCTTCTTCCTCTCTGCCAAAGCCTTTTCCAAGCTCTTACTCATCTATAATCACCTCTCTGTTTCGGGAAAATCGCAAATCTATAGCTCCATCCCAAGCCGTTACTCGAATCTCTGCTCCGCCCTTTCTTAGTTCCTGCAACAAAAGCGGCGAGGGATGGCCATACCTATTATACTCTCCGCAGGAAATGATTGCAAGCGCGGGCTTTACTCTTTCCAAAAACTCTGCTCCGCTCGAATTTTTAGAGCCATGATGCGCCGTCTTTAGCACCGTAGCCTGAGAAATCAGTCCTCGCTCCAGCAAAAGGGCTTCTACTTCTTCGCCTATATCGCCGGTAAAGAGAACAGCAGTCGCGCCGTATCGCATCTCCGCCACCCAAGAGAAATCATTGCTGCAAAAAATCCTTTCCTCGGCCGCCGGATAAAGAAAGCGAAACTGCAATTCGGCAATTTCAAAGTAATCTCCCGCCTGCCAATAGAGCAGAGGAATTCCACGCCCTTGAGCAAGTTTCTTTAGCTGTAAATAGCTGGCTCGAACCTTTTCCATACCTAGAATCTCCGCCTCCTCCTGTGTCAGCTCCCGATAGCCTGCGGAAATGCCGATGCTCCCCACTTCATAGTCCTCCAGCAGACGCGAAAGTCCTCCGGCATGATCTTGATCCAAATGCGATAGCAGCAGCATATCGATTTTGTATTTCCCTCGATAGCGCAAATAAGCGGCTGTGCTTTTATTGGAGGCCAACCCCGTATCAATAACAATTGTTTTATTGCGATACTCCACCACCATCGACTCGGCCTGCCCGACGTCAAGCATAATTAGCCGCGGCTGCCAAGTGTATGGAATAAAAATCACCAGAGAAAACAGCAGCCCCCAGAGCAGCTTTTTTCTTCGGCTGATTAATGCTGCTAAAATAATACCATAAAATAGTATAATCTCCCAGCTCTGCATTGCTCTGATCGGCACCGAGCTAAAGGGCAGCTCTGCCAGCCAATCCGTCAGCCAAAGCCCCACCTGCGCCGCATAATATCCACCTCCCACCGCAAGCCTTGCCAGCGTCAACGAAATGCTGCTGAAAATCAGGGCGACAACAGAACTTGCCAAAAAGCAGGAAATCGCCGGTACCACCCACAGATTCGCCAGTACCGCAACCAAAGAAAATTGATAAAAATACAAGCTGAAAAGAGGTAGCAGCGCAATTTGAAGCACCACTGTCAAGCCCGCCATTTGTATCGGTCTGGGCTTATCCGCCAGCAGAAAAGGATATAAAAATAATATTGCTCCAACACTGATAAATGAAAGCAAAAAACCGATATCGTAGAGATAAAAGGGATTATAAAAAAGCAATATCAGCAATGCCGCCGCATAAGCTCTTTTCGGGTCTTTTGCCCGATCGAGAAAATAAGCTCCTTCCATAATGGCAAACATCAGCACCGCCCGAAGGATTGACGCCTGTCCGCCGGTAAAAAGCACATAGCCAAAAAGAACCGCCAGCATCAGAAAAAGCTGCGCCCCATAAGGCAGCGGCAATCTTTTCAGACCAATATTCAAAAGCATAATCAATAAGCCGACATGAAGCCCTGATACTGCTAGGACATGACTAATCCCCGATTTTTTAAAATTCTCCGTAAGTTCCGGCTCCAGCTCGCTGCGATCCCCTGAAAACAAGCTGATAAACAAGTGGCGCTCCTTTTCCGGCAAAAAAAGCCGGCTTTGTTTTTCCACCCAATGCCGCGCTTCCTGAACAAGTGATTTTTCCGCCGCCTCGGCGCTCAATAGTTCTGCTTTTTTTAGGTGATAATAAATATTTTTTGCCTTATAATAATTTCTCTTGTTCCATTCTCCCGGATTTTTGGGCAGCTGAAAAAGAGCTAGCTGCCCTGCTACCTTAACCCTACTGTTTATGGAAATGCTTTGGGGGGAATAAAATTGAAATTTGAGATGAGAAGATATGATTTTTTCCTCAAATGTAATTGCTTCTGACTGAATATGGTATTCGTAACCGGAGCCCTGCTTTTTTTGCTGAATAATCCTTCCACTGACCTCGCAGCCGCGCCCCGCCAGTTCATCCAGCTCATGACTTTGCTGCTCCATCTGGTAATATCTGGCCAAAAGACACAATAGATAAATGAAAAATAAGAACAGCGCTCTGTTTTTTAGTCTACCCGTCGTTCCCGTTTGTCGTCCCGGAAGCTTTTCCGCGCCCTCTGCTGCAATTTCCTCCGGCTTGCAACTCCGCCGGCCTTTCTCCGAATGTTCCCGCTCTTTTGCTTTCCTCATACTGCCTCCTTTCTCCAAGCAAGGCTTTGTTTCCATCCTGCTGCCTTCTGTTTAAAGAGTATTTGTTCCTTTCACGACCTTCCTTCTGGAATCTTCTCTAAAAGCCTTCCAAGACTTTCCTTTCTGATTGCTCCGGTAAAGCCTTCTAGAGTGCCTCGACATATACTAAATTTTTGCGATACATCCCTTTTAACGCCTTTGTTTCATTGTACTTTTCCGGATTTTCGCCATTGATCAAAAATTGAACATACTCCACATTATCCATGGAAGTCAAGCTGTTCACAATCGAATAAATCAAATAATTCTTATTGGCTCCCATTTCCGAATAGGCCTTCACAAATTCCTGATCAAAATCCACATAGCACACCTGCGCACGAATCCGTACAGCATTGATTCCAATGCCGGCATCCAGCAGGCCGGTTTTCCCTTCCTGCTCCGCCTCCCGCTGCAAGGCAAGGAGCAACGCTTTTCCCCTTCCTTCATAAACTGGTCTGGAAATTGCCTTTTTTACCTCAACCAGCTTTCCCTTCCTGCTTTCAAACAAAAAAAGCGTTTCCATTTCTGTAATCTCCTGCGAAACACTGTCGGCAAAGGACAAATACGCCTCCTCTTTTGTCCTGCCAAAAACAGAATTGCGATTTAAGGATGACAGTGGAATTCCTTCTTCATAAAGATACATTCGATTAATTCCGGAAAAGTCGGCAAAGGTATGCATCATTGCCGCTTCGCACAATCCTCTTTGCAGGTCGGAGCTTTGCAAATATCCCTGCTTAAAGTTAATCTCCAAAAGACCCTCATCCCTAACGAAAATGCTGTAATACGCCGCGCCCTCTGGAAGTGCCGGCAAAAGTCCCAGCTCTGGAAAGCCAGCCGAAAGATAGCTCATGGCCTTTTCCAAATTCTCTTGGCTGGCAAGTGTTGGAATCTCCGTTTGGATTCGGTGCCAATTGCCGTTTTCATCCGGCAGCGCAATCCGCACCAACTCTCTTGCCTGCTCGGAATGCAAAATTCTCAGAACTAGGAAAATTCCCAAAAAAAGCAGTAAAAACAGCAGCACGCCCTTCTTTCCATTCATTCCTCGTCCCTCCTCCCCAAACAGCTTATAAGCCGGTTTTCTTTAAAATTTATTGCCCCTCGCTTTTCGGCATGACCTCATCTGCGGTATTTTAAAGGCAGGGTAATGGTAAATACCGAGCCCTTGCCCAGCTCACTGCTGCATTGTATACTGCCCTGATGTAGCAAGATAGCCTGTCTGGCAATCGCCAGCCCCAGCCCCGTTCCGCCGGTTTCACGGGAGCGCGCCTTATCCACTCGATAGAAACGATCAAAAATACGGTAAATTTCCTCCTCCGGAATTCCGATGCCAGTATCAATGATTTCCACTGTAAAATTTTTCAAATCCGAATCCAGCTTGGCATGGATTACCCCTTCCTCCTTATTGTATTTAATCGCATTTTCCACCAAATTACTGAATGCTAGAGTAATCTGGGTTTCATCCAATTCTGCCTGAATCTCTCGGCCGCTTTCAAAAAACATCCGAATCCCTTTTTTATCCGCCAAAGGCTTCAGTCTTTTCATAATCGTTTCAATCAATTCATTAACCGACAGTTCTTTGATCGTAAGCGCCTTGGATTGATTCCCCATTTTGGACAAGGTCAGCAGATCATTGATGATTAGATTTTCTCTTTCCACCTCATTGCTGATGTCCTGTAAAAATTCTTGATAAAGCTCCTCGTCAATTTCTCTCTGTCCCAGCAGAGAGTCACTCAATACCTTAATGGAGCTGAGCGGCGTTTTTAATTCATGACTGACATTCGCCACAAATTGCTTATGATTTTCTTCGATATCCTTGAGATTGCGGATCATATGATTTGCTGCATAAATGATTTCGTTAATCTCCTTGACACCGTCCTCCTCCTTAATCTCATCAAAGCCGCCGTCCTTGATACGGTTTAGCTGTCTGGTCAGTTCAGTAAAGGGCTTTGTGATGTAACGGGATAAGCCAAAGCCAACAATCAAAATCAAAATAATCAAGGAAACGATTATTCCAAGTCCGGCATAAACCATCAGTCGCAGTGTTCCAACCACCTCTCGATTCGATGCCATAACCACCACCACGCCTAGAATCGTTTCGCTATCTAGTGCCTTTGCCGGCAGCACAACCATCCGAACCTCATTTTGTTTAGCGTACGCATAAGAAGATTTCCCATTGAGGGCTCTGATTACCTCCGGCACCGCATAAAGCTTTCCCCGATCGGCGTCCTCCGTATCATAAATTACGCTGGCCTGCCGGTTGATAATCAGTACTCGATGGCTAACCTCCGCAAAAACAGAGAGCTTTTCAATTTCATAATAATAGCGATTAAAAAAATTTTGAGCTGCCAGCTCGGTAGCGATCATATTTGCCTCCATTGCCATTTTTCGCTCCATTTCCCGATTATAGCTATTGTATACTAAAAAAGCCATGATCAGAGTAGCCGTTAAGATGCCGAAAACACCAACAGATACAAAAGCAATATTCAATTGATCTTGAATGCTTTTTTTTCGCAAATCACACCGCTCCCTTCGCTCGCTCTGCTTTTTTGCTCATACCCCCTTGCCAGTCAAATGCCTAAGCTCCGGTCAAGCTTCGCTTGCCCTCGCTTAGTCGCTTGACTGCGACGACTTCAGCTCTGGGCTGTTCTCAATGAAAGCAGATTGCTCCGCGCTTCGCGCTCCCGCAATCTCCGGCGCTATTCGCAAATCGCATCGCTCCCTTCGCTCGCTCTGCTTTTTTGCTCATACCTCCTTGCCAGTCAAATGCCTAAGCTCCGCCCAAGCTTCGCTTGTCCTCGCTTAGTCGCTTGACTGGGCTTTCATTGTAAAGTAATACCCTATGCCCCATTTGGTGAGGATGTATTGGGGCTGGCTGGGGATGGTTTCTATTTTTTCGCGGAGGCGGCGGATGTGAACATCTACCGTTCTGGCGTCTCCGGGATAGTCGTAGCCCCAAACAATGCTGAGCAGATTTTCACGGCTATATACCTTATTGGGATTACGCATCAGATGCTCCAGCAGATCAAATTCCTTTACCGTCAGGATGATTTCCTTTTCATCCATAAATACTTGACGACTCTCCGGATGAAGCGACAGCAAATCAATCTCCAATACCGGCTTCTCCTTCTCTCGTCGAATCTCTGCCATCGACTCATTTCTTCTTAGGATGGCCTTCATTCTAGCCTTGACCTCTAGGATATTAAAGGGTTTGGTAATATAATCATCGGCGCCATACTCCAGCCCTAGGATCTTGTCCATATCATCGCCCTTGGCTGTCAGCATCATCACTGGAATCATGCTTTTTTCACGAATTTGTCGAAGCACCTCCATGCCATCCTTTCCCGGCAGCATGACATCCAAAATAATCAAGTCATAGTCGCTTTTCTCTGTCAGCTCCAAAGCGCTTTCTCCATCAAACGCCGTATCTACCTGATAGCCGTCCTGCTCTAGGCTAAATTTTAAGCCCTTGACAATCAATTTTTCGTCGTCTACAACCAATATCTTTTTTGCCACCGCATACCCTCCTTTGAAATCAAACGCTTCTGCCTATTCCTCCGAAACCGTAATATAGTCCTTTATCTTCTCAAAGCCTTTTCTCTTAATGCCTTTTATCTTCATGATTTCCTCTATTGTCTGAAAGCTTCCCTTTTCCTGCCGATATTTCAAAATCAGCTCCGCCTTTTTTTCTCCGATTCCCTTTAAGGTCATAAGCTCCCCCTTGCCAGCGGTGTTGATATTAATCTTCTTTATTCCCGCCGGACTTTCCTCTGCTGTTTCAGAGGAATTCTTCAAAACCGGCTCCTTTGCCGGCTCCGTCGGCGAAGCCACAGCTCTTGGCTGCTGCTCCGGCTGAAGCTTATTTTCTGCTTTCTTCTGCTTATCGGAAGCCGCGCTGTCGGTAGCTTCGCTTTCTTGACCGCTTTGCTTTCCCGGCATATCCTTATCGACCGCCGCGCTTTTGATCACGATGCGATTGGATTGGAGCATACTAAAGTACACAATGCCACCAAGAAGCAGCAACAAAGACATAAAAAAATATTTAAAAATCCGATCCCGCATAAAGCACCTCCTGATTAATTCAGTATAACTGTTTTTTTATCAAAAGTCGTCCGCAATTTGTGGAATCAGATTAAAATTTGATTAGAAAATTTCTTAAATGTAAGCCTTTTGATCGGCACTTTGTCCTCCAGCCTTCGCAGGCTAACCTATTCTTCTTGCCAGTCCGGCTAATTTTGCGCCGAAGGGCATTTCCTTCAATTCTTCAATAGAAATCGCTTTGAAGCGAAGAATAAAAATAAAATATGCCGCCGCCGCGATCACAATGGTTATTATTGTTGCCGCCGCATTTCCCCAGTATGATACGGGGAGGAAAATATCAGCAATCAGGTAGGTCAGAAAAGCCAACCCTCCCATCAATACCGAAGCTGCCGCCGGAAGGGCAAAAAGCTCAGTATAATTGAGCTTGATTTTTGTTTTCCTAACCACCGCCGACAGATTAAAATAGGCTGATGCCAGAGAAAAGACAATATTCGCATAGGCCGCGCCATATAGGTTTAAATTAAAGGCATAGAATACCAAAAAATTGACAGCTGTTTTAATCAAAATTGACTTAATTGCCGAACGAACCGGAATTCCAACATGCCCCAAGCCTTGCAGCAAGCCAATAGACAGTGTTGACACGCTGAAAAATAGGATGGTTATCGCTCCGATTCGCAGCATGTCGGTAGTAATTTTTTCAAATTCACCCATTTTAAACATTATATTGAGAATCGGCCCCGCCAGCACAAAAATACCTACGCTAGCCGGCATGGCAATCAGCAGCGTTCCCTTCATTGCCATAATGATCTTATCTGCCACTGCCTTTCGATCTGCCAGCGCTACCGAGGATGAAACGCTGGGAATGCTTGCAGTCGCAAGCGCAGAAGCAATTGCAATCGGCATTGTAATGATGATGGTATATTTCCCATCCAATATTCCGCTTAGCATGGCAATTTCCACTCTGGAATAATTGTGAAAAAACAGTGCTCTGGTAAACATCGCATCGTCAATGATCGTCGAAATATTAAAGGTCGCCGTTCCAATAACCATAGGAATACTGGTCATCAAGATGATTTTCCAAAATTGGGGAATCTCTCCCAGCCGCAAGGGATTTTGACTGACAACCGTCTGCGGAAGCCTGCTTCTGTACAGCAGATAAATAAATATTAAAAATAAAAGTCCGGCCAAGGCTCCGATTCCGGTGCCCGCCGTTCCACCGGCAGCAGAAAATTCCGCTCCCTTGGTCATCAGCAAAAAGGAAAGCAAAATACTAAAGCCGGCGTTAAATATCTGCTCAATGATTTGACTGACCGCCGTCGGCACCATAGTGCTCATGCCTTGAAAATACCCGCGAAAGGATGACATAATCGCAAATATCAGCAGGGAGGGCGCTAAAGTCTTAATCGCCATTTCTGCTCCGGGCACCTGAATAAAGGCAGAATACGGCTCAGCTGAAAAGTAAAGAGCTGCCGTAAAAAAGGCACTGATTAAAACATTCAGCAAAATAGATGCCTTAAAAATCAAATGCGCTTCTTTTTTCTGCCTTAAAGCCAGCTTTCCCGAAACAATTTTTGAAATTGCCGCCGGCATTGCATAACTGGAAATGATCAATAAATACATATAGAGGTTAAAGGCCTTGCTGTAATAGCCCATACCCTCATCCCCTAAAATATTGGTCATCGGAACGCGATAAAGCAAGCCGATAATTCGGACGGCAAAAGAGGCTGCGGCTAAAACGGCGCCCTGCTTTGCAATTTGTTCTGCTTTTTTGTTCATGCCTTCCCTTTCTTCCTATTCTGCCATTTCCTTCATTTCCAGCAGATCAAAGCGATTGCTCGGATAAACCGAAATCCATGTCTTACCAGGATTCAATTGAATCTCCTTGCCGGTTTCATCATAATAATGCGTTGTTTTCACATGAGATTCCTTTTTCCAGGTAATAGGAATCCTTTTCCCTCTGGTAAAATAATAGCCTTTTCCTTCTCCGATCAGCTTCATATCCACTCTGCCGGAGTCGTCGCCCTTAATATTCCAGATATCCACCACCTGTAGAATAATATTGGTAAAATGCAGCTGATTGCCGGTTTCAATATCAAGATGCGGCTCGCCGAATTGATAACGGAGATACTCCTTTTTTTCCTCATCATATATAAAATATGGCGTATCAATATAAGAATACGGCAACTTCAGCAGCCCGATCGGCTCGCCCTCAGCCAGCAAAACCTCCTCCTGCGAAAAATGAAGCTTCGTACCCGTTTCTGGATTTGGTTCCTTTCGATATCCCTGCTTTTCCCAGCCTGTCATCACCTTGTCATAGCTGGTGTAAGTGCTATGCGGCCGCTTTCGATTCGGATCCAAATAAAAGGCAATATTGCTCAAATAGCTGATGGAGTTGATGGCAGAGATCTTCAGATTTTGAATTGCCAGTTGCCCCTGCGGCGATTGGCCAGCATGCATATAAATGGCATCATGATCTAAGGCAAAATCTAAGAAATAATGGCGACAGCTCCGAATCGGACCGATTTTTTCATTATCAAATTCATGAAACAGAGCATAGAAGCGGGTAATCCCCCCCTCCGCCAGTGTTTCGTAAATAACCTCCGCCGATTCAATGCCAGACTGCGGCAACGCATACTGAATATTACTGATCATAATGCCAACGGAGCGCCGATTGGTCAAATCCTCCATCATCGGCAAGCCCGACAAGGGGCTTTTCGGCTTACGTCTTTCCTCCTCCAGCCGCTTTTTTTCTTCCTCCGCTATTCTGGCTTCTTCTTCTTGCTTTTTTTTCTCCTGCTCCTCTCTTTCCTTCTTTAACTTCTCCTCCGCCGCAGCCTGCTTTTCCTCAAAGGTAGGCTCTGCCTGCTGTGTCTGCTTATTTCCGCAACCTGCGACAGTGCATATCAAAATAATGCATAAAATCAACGAAAAAATTCTTTGATATCTCATCTTTCATCCCTCTGTTTTTAGCGATTAATATTCATTTCCTGCAAAATTTCTTCCTGTTTGGCAAACATTTCCGTTTCTTCCTCCTGCGTCATATGGTCATAGCCCAGCAAATGCAAAAGACTGTGGACAATAAGAAACGCCACCTCTCTTTCTAAGCTGTGCCCATACTCCTGCGCTTGTTCCTTTGCTCTGGCAAAGCATAAAATAATATCTCCCAGAAAAATATTGCCGCTCTCCGGATTAATCGATCCCATATCTGCTTCGGCAAAAGCCTCCGCCGCCATCGGTCTTTCAAAAAAAAGCATGGGAAAGGACAAAACATCGGTTACCTTATCGATCTCCCGCTGTTCGGCATTTAATTCCCGAATTTCTTCCTCTGTCACGATATTTAAACAAATATCCGTCGTCACCGGCAGCCGCAAAAGCTTTACTGCCTGCTCCGCAGTAGAGGCTGCAAATTCCGCCATACTTTCATCCATTAATCCATTCATGTCGTAAAATTCAATCATGATATTCTCCCATAGCTGATTCTTTCGTGATAAAGCCCGCGATAAACCGAAACAAAGGACGCCTTTGCCCTGTCAAATTCTTTAAACGACAGCCCCGATTCCACCAATTGATTTTCTACAACCAGATATGCCGTCACCTGATCAATTACCTGCTGGATCCTTTCCAAATTTCTTTCTGACTCTGGAAGGCTCTTGATCGTTGCTTCTGCCACATCCGCCATCATTACAATTGCCGATTCTTTGTTTTGCGGCTTTGGCCCCGAGTATTGATAGTCCTCCGGCGGCACCTCCGCACCTCCGCTCTGATTTAATGCCTTATTATAAAAATAGCTGACCAAGCGGTCGCCGTGATGCTCTTTAATAAAAGCTGTCACCGCCTTGGGCAAACGATGCTTTTTAGCCAGTCGAAGCCCCTCCTCCACATGCCCGATAATAATGGCAGCACTTTCCCTAGGCATTAAAAAATCATGCGGATTCTCGCCGGACTGATTTTCAATAAAATAGCTTGGATTTTTTAATTTTCCAATGTCATGATACATTGCTCCGGTACGAACTAAAAGCGCGTCAAGCTTCAGGTCGATCGCTGCCTTTTCCGCCAAATTGGCGACCATCAGACTGTGATGATAGGTGCCGGGCGCCTCCCGCATCAACTGCTGAAGCAGCTCATTGTTTGTATTTGACAGCTCCATCAGCTTATTCGGCGTAACAACGTCAAACGCCGACTCCCAAAGCGGCAAGCTGCCCATTAGGAAAATAACGGAAATCAAACCATTCAACATTCCATATAGCAGATTCAACCATGCAAAGCCTTGAAAAGTACCATTCCCCGCTAAATGTCCAAACAAAACCAAAAGCCCAAAGGCCGCCATACTGGCCAAGGCAATATAAATTACATTTTTCCGCTTGCGAATATAAGGCAGCAGCTGATGGCTTAGCAATACCATTACCAAAAAAATCAGCAGCTCAATGCCGCCAAGCGAACCGGTCGCCGCCACCAAAAGCACCGCGCCAAAGCCATACATTAAAGCAATGTCCTGTGTAAATACTGTGGCAACCAGCATAATCACCAGCAAAAGCGGCATCAGATACGGCAAATGCCTGACAATATACATGGACGGAACAATCCCAACCAGCAAAAAACAAGCCAGCAGGAGCACATTTTTCAGCTCCGTGATCCGATCCTTCTGGAAAAAGTAAAAATATGTCGTCATCAATCCCGAAATTAAAAACAAAAAGATAAGCTTAAAGCCAACGCTCACAAAATTCTGTGAATTCTGTAAAATCGTGAATGCTCCGTTTAAGGAAATCAGTAAAAAAGTCACTCCGATCACTATCGTATTGAAAAGCTCCCTGTTTTTTCCCTTTTCCGCCGACTTGACCGGCACCGCTTCCGGCGCCTGCTCCGCTTTCGGCGCTTCTTCTGCAACAATAGCCGTTTCCTGTGCTTCATTTCCCTGCAAGTCAAATTTTTCATCCTGCATCGTGTTCATTCGGCTCTCCTTTCTTTTTTCTCTCGACCCTTGAGTCACTTATTTCTAGTTCCGCTCCTGCGGCCGTTCTGCTTAGGACGCTGGCTCCTCGACTTCTCCGCCTTGGCCTCCTCTTTTTCATAAGCGTTGATAATCTTCTGCACTAGAGGATGACGAACAACGTCCTTGGAGGTCAGTCTGCAAATTCCAACCTCATCAATATTTTTTAGAATTTTCATTGCCGACTCCAGGCCAGATTCCTTATCAAAGGGCAAATCCTTCTGCGTTACGTCACCGGTAATAATCGCCCTAGAGCCAAAGCCAATTCTGGTCAAAAACATTTTCATCTGCGCCGGTGTTGTATTTTGCGCCTCATCCAGCACAATATAGGCGTTATCCAGCGTTCTTCCTCTCATATATGCCAGCGGAGCCACTTCGATCAAGCCCTTCTCCATGTTTTTCAAAAAACTCTCCGCTCCCATGATTTCATAAAGCGCGTCGTAAAGCGGTCTTAAGTACGGATCTACCTTCGACTGCAAATCCCCCGGCAAAAAGCCCAGCTTTTCTCCAGCTTCTATCGCCGGCCGAGTCAGAATAATCCGACTGACTTCATTGTTTTTAAAGGCAGTAATCGCTTTAGCCATGGCAATATAGGTTTTGCCCGTTCCCGCCGGCCCGACTCCAAAAACAATCATATATTTATTGAGCATATCCAGATACTGCTTCTGCCCAAAGGTTTTGGGACGAATGTATTTGCCTCGGGTCGTTACGCAAATAAAATCATCATACAGACTGGAAACATTTTCGCCGCTTGATTCCATCGCCATGGAAATTGCATAGTCCACGTTCTGCTCCTCCAAGGCCTTTTGCTTCTTCGTCAAATCCAGCAATTGATCAATAACATTGCCCGCCATTTTTACATTTTTTTCTTCTCCCATGATCTTGACCATTCCATCTCGATTTGTAATAAACACATCCAGATTTTTTTCGATTTTCTTTATATTATTATCATATTCCCCAAATAGTATGGGCAATGATTCCGATTCCGCCATAATTTTTTCTTCTGCCATTCGACCCTCCATTCCCGACAAAATATTTTAACGCCTTCCTCTGTTCGGCTGTTTAAGCTGTACTGCCCGCCATTTTTAACCTTTCTCTTATCCCAATTTTACCACAAAGGAATCTCTCCGGCAATCAAGCGCTTGCCATTTCCAATAAGGAAGCCTACTCGCAACCAAGGCAATTCTGGGCAATTTCCCTTAAAAATCCGGTTACGAAGCACGATTTAATAAAGGCCTATTCTCCAAGCCTGCTTTGATCCTCCCTTAAAATTTCAATATCCATGCTCCCCGACCGAAAGCCCGCTACATCCAAAGTCAGATAAGCAAAGCCCAATTCTTCCGCCTTTCTCATCGCCTCCTGCCGCCTTGCCAAAAACGCCGAAAATTCCTCCGGTATAAGCTCCACGCGCAAAATCGGTCGATGAAATCTTACTCGAATCTGACTCAGCCCAAAGGAACGAAAATATTCCTCCAGCTCGGCAAGCCGACGAATAATTCCTTCATCCAAAAGCTCGCCATAGGGAAAGCGCGTAGCATAGCAAGAGCCGGACGGCTTATCCGCCAAAAAAAGTCCCAACTCTCCAGCATAAGCTCTAATTTCAGCTTTGGAAAAGCCGCAGTCCGCCAACGGACTTTTTACACCCAATTCCTCCAAAGCCTTTTTCCCAGGCCGATACACCCTCAAATCATCGGCGTTGGTTCCGTCAATAATGTGTACGCAGCCCTCTGCTTCCGCCAAGGCAAGCACTTGCTGAAATAAATTTTTCTTGCATAAATAGCAGCGATCCTTTGGATTATTCCGGATCATCTCCGGAATCTGAATCTCCGGCTTAACTAAAAGCTGCCGAATACCATAGGCTTCGCAAAGCCCTCGGGCAGTTTCTATTTCCTCCGCCGGATACAATATCGTTTCAAAGGTTACTGCCAGAAAGCGTTCCCTCATTTTCTCCGGAAGCTTCGCCGTCACCGCCAGCAGCAGAGCACTGTCAACACCTCCGGATAGAGTGAGAATCAAGCCTTCTTTTAAGTATGCCGTTAAGGTCTTGTTCAGATTTTGTTTTTTTTCTGTAATCGTCTTCAATTCCTGCCTCTATTCTATATGATTTGTCGGATCTTCTTCCTGCCTGCGTATAGATTCAAATACCGAAAAAGAAATTTCGTTTAAAACCTCCTGCAAGGTTTTATCCTGCGTCAAAGCAATCCGCTTGATATCCTCATATTCATAGGAAATCTTTTGAATATCCCTCCATTGAGCAATCTTGACCCGATATGGCTCGCCGTTTAAGCTGCTTTCTAAGTTTTGCCGATCCATTTCCTTACGCGGGCAAAGCATGTAGCGAAAGCCCAGAGTCGAGGTGTGCTTAAAAATCAAATCTGCAAAATAGGGAAGCTGCTCTTGATCCAGCAATATGGTAATCGCCGTGGCCGGCCTGTTCTTTTTCATAAAGATTGGCTGATAATAAATATCTCTAGCTCCCTCTGCCAATACCAGCTCCATAAAAAAGCCAAGCTCCTCGCCAGTCATGTCGTCAATTTGAAAGCGGATCTCTGCCACCTCCTGCTTTAAAGCCTTAGCGCTCTCCTCTTTTTCTTCAAATAAAGCAGCCCGAACTACATTGGGAACCTCATGATCTCTTTTCCCCGCACCATAGCCGATCCCCAATAATTTCGCTCTCGGCATATTACCGTATTCATTGACAAACGCCGCCAAAATGGCTGCTCCAGTTGGAGTCAGCAGCTCTCCCTTGACCTGCGCCGCATAAAATGGAATTGCCGCTTCCTTTAAGATTTCCAGCGTCGCCGGTGCCGGCAAAGGCATAAGCCCATGCGCGCAGCGGACAAAGCCTGTTCCGGTTGCAATCTGACTGGAAACTACCCGCTCGATACCCAAATACTGAATGCAAATCGCCGCTCCAACAATATCCACAATAGAATCAATCGCGCCTACTTCATGGAAATGCACCTCGTTCAAGGGCTTGCCATGAACTCGTCCCTCCGCTCTGGCGACGAAGCCGAAAACACTTTTTGCCAATTCCTGTACCCGCAGCGATAAATCACTATTTTCAATAATCCCGTAAATATCATAGAGATTGCGATGAACATGAGAATGACTGTGCACCCCTTCTCCCTGCGAATGCTCATGCTCATGGCTATGGCTGTGAGCACATTCCCCATGGGCATGGGCATGCTCATGACTATGACTATGACTGTGGCTGTATTCTCCATGGGTATGCTCATGGCTATGACCGCATTCTCCGTGGGTATGCTCATGACTATGGCTATGACTGCATTCTCCATGGGCGTGCTCATGCTCATGGCTGTGAGCACATTCTCCATGGACATGCTCATGACTATGGCTATGACCGCATTCTCCATGGGCATGGGCATGCTCATGCTTATAGCTGTGAGCACATTCTCCATGGGCATGCTCATGCTCATGGCTATGACCGCACTCTTTCTTCAACACTACGTCAATATAAGAAGCAGCGATGCCATTTTTATCCATTTTCGACAACACCAGCTCAAATTCATCATCTAAATGCAGCTTGCTTAATTCCTGTTTCAAATAGTCAAATTCTACCCCCAATTCCAGCAGCGCTGCCAAAAACATATTTCCGCTCATTCCGGAAAAGCATTCCAAATATAAGGTTTTCATATTCTTCTCCTCTCAAAACACGCTAACTCCTTTTATTTCTCTGCCGATTCTTACTTATTTCAGCTGCGGCGCCACTTGGGAAAAGCGCCGTATCGCGCTTTTTTCAAATTTCCGGCGCTTCTTTGCTTTCGCCGCAGCTCTACAAAATGCCCTGCCAAAGGCAATATCTTTTAAAACAGATCCTCCGGCAAATTCATTTTATTGATCATTGCCGCCAAATAGCCAGCGCCAAAGCCATTATCAATATTGACTACACCGACTCCGCTGGCACAGGAATTCAGCATGGAAAGCAGCGCTGACAGCCCGCCAAAATTGGCGCCATAGCCCACGCTGGTCGGCACGGCAATTACCGGCTTATCCGTCAGCCCGCCAATTACGCTGGCCAGTGCTCCTTCCATTCCGGCAACCGCTATAATGACATTGGCTCTTCTGACCTGCTCCAGCTTATCCAGCAGTCGATGGAGTCCTGCCACCCCAACATCATAAATTCGATCTACCGTATTGCCATAAAGCTCACAGGTAATCGCCGCCTCCTCCGCTACCTTGATATCCGCTGTACCTCCAGTACACACCGCAACCGTTCCTTCTCTCTTTTTTACCTCCTGCCGCTGGATGATACAAAGTCTGGGAATTGGGTAATAAATGGCGTCCGCCGCCACCGATTGAATGATTGCCGCCGCCTCCGGCGATACTCTTGTCGCCAGAATAATGCCCGCGTCATGATCCAGCATGGACTTTACAATGCCTTTGACGTGCTCCGGCGCCTTTCCTTCACAGTAAATAACCTCCGGATATCCATTGCGTATTTGCCTGTGATAGTCAATTTTGGCGTATCCCAGCTCTGCATAGGACAAGTCCTTCAAGCGCGCCGCTCCCGTTTCGATCGAGGTCGAGCCGTCCTTTATTTTCTCCAATAATTCTATAATTTCTCTTTCCTTCACGGGAAATCCTCCTTGCAATTATCCTAAAGCTTTTCTGCCCTTAACAAGAGAAAACCATATAAACAGCGCTTAAAAACCGGTCATATCTGTTTTATGCTCCGGAATCAAACTTCTGTCGATATGGTTTCAAATTAGTTTGAATTATAAAAATAACTCAGTGGAAAGATATCTTTCTCCGGTATCACAAATAACAGTCAAAACCTTCTGTCCGGCAAACTCCGGCCTCTTTGCCACCTGCATCGCCGCAAAAACATTTGCTGCCGATGATACGCCTGCTAAGATCCCTTCCTTTTCCGCCAGCTCCTTGGCAACTTGCCTTGCATCTTCATATCGGACCTGAATAATCTCATCATAAACCTTTACATTGAGCGTACTTGGAACAAATCCGGCGCCGATTCCCTGAATCTTATGCGGCCCCGCCGATTTTCCTGATAAAACGGGAGAATCCGCCGGCTCAACTGCCACGACTCGAATCCTCGGTATTTCCGCTTTTAAAATTTCACCCACTCCGGTAATCGTTCCGCCGGTGCCTACGCCTGCTACAAAGGCTCCCAGCTCTCCATCCGTATCCTCTAAAATCTCTCTTGCCGTCGTCCTTCTGTGCATCTCCGGATTGGCGGGATTTTCAAATTGGCTGGGCATAAAGCTGTTCGGTATTTCTTCCAAAAGCTGCGCCGCTTTCGCCAAAGCGCCCTTCATTCCATCCTTCGCCGGCGTCAGAACCAGCTTTGCCCCATATGCTGCCAAAAGGCTTCTTCTTTCGACCGTCATAGATTCCGGCATTGTCAGCATAACGGAATAGCCCTTTACCGCGCCAATCCAAGCCAAGCCAATGCCTGTATTTCCACTGGTTGCTTCAATTAATACTCCGCCAGGCTTAAGCCTTCCGTCCTTTTCCGCCGTTTCAATCATATTGAGCGCAATTCTGTCCTTAACCGATCCTCCCGGATTTGCTGATTCCAGCTTAACCAACAACTGCGCTTCCAATTCATGATTTTTTTCCAGTCTTTTCAAACGGACGACCGGAGTCCGTCCGACCAAGTCAGTCATTTGTTCTATTATCTTCATAAGCTCTCATTTCATAATATGCTATTTTGCCGCCGCGCCTGCATCGCCCTGCCGGTCCGTTTTCAGCTCGTTAATCTCGCTGACAAAGCCAGAAATATCCTTAAATTCCCGATAAATCGAAGCAAAACGAACATAGGCGACTTCGTCCACGTCCTTTAATTTGTCCATAACCAATTTCCCAATCAGCGCAGAAGAAACTTCCTTTGCCAGCTCGCTATAAAGCGCATTCTCCACACCATCTACCAAATTGTCAATCTGGTCGCGCGACACCGCTCTCTTATGGCAGGCTCGCATAACGCCGGAAAGCAGCTTTTCTCTGGAATATGGTTCCCTGGTGCCATCCTTTTTTATCACGCTAAGAGGACTGCGTTCCATTGTTTCAAAGGTGGTAAATCTTTTGCCGCAGGCTTCGCATTGGCGTCTTCTCCGGATCGAATTCTGATCCTCCGTTTTCCTAGAGTCAATTACCTTCGTGTCATGGAAAGAACAAACCGGACATTTCATTTTTTATCCCTTCTTTCTGTTTTTCTGTAAAAAGAACGGTATATTGATTTCCGGCTCCTTGGTGATGGAGCCTTGCTCCTTATCCGCCGCTTCCGCCGGCTCCGCACTTTGCTTGGCGTCGGTCTTTTCCTCCGGCTGTGCTGCATCCTCCGACTTCTCCTGCTTCTCCGGCTTCTTCATATCAAGCCGAAGCTCGCTGTCTTTCTTATTGCCGTCTTGATTAAAGCCCGTCGCAATAACCATTACAATCATTTCATCGCCTAGGCTTGCATCCTCAACCTGGCCAAAAATAATATTGGCATTCTGTCCGGTCGCCTTCCGAATATATTCGACGCTTTCCTTGACATCAACCATCGCCACTTCCTCCGAGCCGATGACATTGACCAGCATTTGAGTGGCTCCTGCAATCGAGGTTTCTAAAAGCGGACTGTTGATTGCCATCTTTGCCGCTTCCTCCGCTCTTTTTTCACCGCTGGCACGGCCAACGCCGATATGCGCTACGCCCTGATCCTTCATAATCCGCGCAGCATCATTATAATCAAGATTGATCACACCTTCTTCATAAATAATTTGGGAAATGCCCTCAACCGCCTGCTGCAAAACCTCATTTGCCTTGGCATACGCCACCTTTGTCGAAGCCCGCTTATCAATAATGGAAAAAATCTTTTCGTTCGGAATTACCAGCAGAGTGTCAACATACTGCTTCAGCGCAGTAATTCCCTTTTCGGCATATTCCATCCGCTGCGGCCCTTCAAATTCAAAGGGTTTGGTAACAATGCCCACCGTCAGAATACCCAGTTCTCTTGCCAGCGCAGCAATTACCGGAGCAGCGCCGGTACCAGTTCCGCCGCCCATTCCGGCAGCAATGAAAATCATATCGTATTCTTTAATTGCCGCCAGCAGCTCCTCCTTGCTTTCCTCTGCCGCCTGCAATCCAATCTCCGGCCTAGCTCCAGCGCCCAAACCCTTGGTAAGCTTTTCTCCGATCTGTATTTTATTATTCGATTTCGACGAGGTCAATTGCTGTGCGTCGGTATTTACAACGGCGTATTCCACACCTTTAATGTGCTGATCGATCATTCGATTTACCGCATTGTTTCCTCCGCCGCCAACGCCTATTACCAACATTTTCGCCAAATTTCCTTCATTATTTATCGTAATCAAAGCAGTCCTCCTAGTTCTCTTCACTCAATTAAAATCTTATTCCTATTATAATACATTTTGCCATTTTCGCAAGTCTTTTTTCCCTAATCCCTATTCCTTTTTTTCCTCTTGACTGCTTCCTTCTTGTTTTTTTCCTTCCTCCGCTTCCTCTGTCGGAGTATTCGTACGCTTAAATATAATTTTCTTATCTGGATTTTCCAAATACAAAATTCCTTCCTTTTCCTCTCCGATATCCGCCAAAATATCCTTCAGCAATCCAAATTTTTCCTCCAGCCTCTGACCATTTCCGATATTGGCTTTGACCCTTCCAAAGTCGATGCTGATCTGCTCCGCTTTTTTGTAATTCAGGTCAATCACCTTCGCCGACAGCTTATATGCATTTAACAATTTATAAATGTTCAAAAGCGCCAGCCTTGTATCTGCGTCAATATCCAACGGCTCGTTGAGCGCAAAGCTTTTTACTGTCAGCCCTTCTATTCGCGCCACTTCAGGATCCGGAGTTCTGACGCTGTCTATAATATAAGCATTGGCATCCAAGCATAAATAGCTACTCATATATTTAACATAGCCCATTCTCTCCTTCTCAATCACCTCGATGCGAATGGTCGTGATTGTCGGATAGCTGATTTCCATTCGGGCAATGTACCCCTTGTTTTCAATGCGTTTGGGGCGATGCTTAATTGTATCAAGCACAGTAAGCTCTCCGGAAAAGCCTGCCAGATCTAGGATCTCCTTCTCCGTATTATGAACATTCCCGCTGATATCGATTTGCACAATCCTGACCATATCGCTGACAAAATATAACCCCGCGCCAGTAAAAATCAGTAGTGCCAGTATTCCGATTTTATATTTCATAAATTACTCCCTGCTTCAAAACTATAGCCCAAACATCGTTTTGCACATCACGAAAGCGGACACAGCTTGCAGCGCCGATTCGCTTTCTTATCAGTCGGCTTCAACCCCTGTGCTGTCTGCTGAAAGAGCCTTTTAATAAAGCCCGCCTATACTACTGATAGCTTTCAACCTTTTTCATGTACTGATAGTGATTTTTTTTGGAAATGCTAAGCACTAAAGCCATTTCCGCACATAAAAACAAAAGAGATGAGCCGCCATAGCTGATAAAGGGCAGGGGCATACCAGTATTCGGCAGCAGACTGCTGGCAACTCCAATATTGATAATCACCTGACAGACAATTTGAAACATTACCCCTATCACAATCAGGCTATCTCGAATATCCGCCGCCGCAATCGCCGTTTGCAAAAGCTGATACAGCAACCCTAAATATAGTAACAGAATCAATCCAGCTCCAAAAAATCCCAGTTCCTCACATATAATAGCAAAAATAATATCATGATGCGCCTGCGTAATCCGTCCCATTTTTTGCAAAGATTGACCTAGACCTCTACCAAAAAAACCACCGGATCCAATCGCCAAAAGCGACTGCACTGCCTGTCTGCCTACTCCGTCCGCTTGCAGCCACGCTCCGCTGGCATGCGTATCTACCCGCAGCTGTCGATTGGCCTTAAAAAAATAAAATACCGCCAACAAAGCCGCTCCCGCACCGCCGCCTAAAAAAAGAGTCTGCCAGAGCTTGCGATACGCCACAAAAATCATACCGCCGCCCATCACCAAAATTACCGCCGCCGTGCTGTAGTCCTCTAAAGCAACCAGTGCCACTGGTATTCCCAGAAGAATCAGCATATAAATCAAAGCCTTCGGTTTGTCTAAATGACGATGATATTTTTCTATAAAAACTGCCAAAACAACAATTACCGCCAGCTTTGCCAGCTCCGAGGGTTGAAAATTAATAAAGCCCAAATCAAAGGCTCTTGCTGCGCCTCTGCTTTCATCGCCTTTAAAGATAACCAGTATCAATAAAACAATTGAGGCCGGATAAGCCAACAGAGCCAGATTGGAAACGAATCTCGCCTGAAGCATAGCGCCAAATGTAATAATAAGCAAGCCAAGAACTCCATAAATAAGTTGCTTCATCCAAACCTGCCCAATAAGCGGCAGCACCTTTCCTTCATAATCCAACAAAATATTAAAACTGGAGCTGTAAACCATGATAACGCCAAAGGCAATCAAAAACATCACAACAAAATAAATGCTCCAGTCCATGCTGCCTCGAACATTAAATATCTTATGAAGCTTTTTCTCTTTCTCCATCTGCCGCCCTCGCTTTCCTCGCCATCTGACCCTGCTTCCTGTCTTTGACTTTATCGGCTTTCCGCGCTTCTAATTTTCTTCTTGAAAATTTTAAACCGGACTGTGACTCCCACTCTGCATTTTTTACCAAGCAATTCTTTTCCGTGCTTTATGCTTTCATCAACCGGATAATGCTCAAAAATCTGCCGGTTTTTCTAAATTGGTTCGCTCCGCTTTCCTTTGCCAAGTCATTCCCATGCCTTATGCTTCTATCAGCCAGATAATGCTCAAAAATTTTCCAGTTTTCCTAAGCACAAGGGATTTCATCCGTTCCACACAATTCCGCTTTTTTATGCACTTCGGCTTTGCCTGCTTTTCGGTTTCCCCACCTCTATGCTTTTTTCCTACAGAATAGCAAACAGAGCCAACAGCGATCCGGCAATTGTTATCAAGGTAAAGTAGCTTACAATCTTTACCTCCTTCACTCCACAAAGCTCAAAATGATGATGAATCGGAGTCATCTTAAAGATCCGCTTCCCCGTTTTCTTAAAATAAGCAACCTGAAGCATCACCGAAAGCGATTCCGCCAAATAAATGATACCAAAAAGCAAAATTAAAAGCGGAAGCTGCAACTGAATCGAAGCAAACGCCACAAAACCGCCGATCGCCAGTGAGCCGGTATCACCCATAAACACCTTGGCAGGATGTGCATTAAACCACAAAAAGCCAAGCAGCGCTGAAAAAAAGGTCAATGCCAGCACACCGATTTCAATTCTTCCCTGCAAAAAGGCCGCAATTACAAGAAACAGCATAATAACTGCGCTGACCGAAGCCGATAAGCCATCTAATCCATCCGTCAGATTAGAGCCGTTGGTCGTTCCAAAAATGACCAAAACCGCAAAGACATACCACAGGATTCCCATATCCCACATTTTGTCGGTAAAGGGAATCCGAATCCGCGTTATGTTTTGTCCGTACCAAAATTGATAGGCAAAAAAGCCGGCGATTACGGCAAATTGAGCAATCAGCTTTTGATAAGCTCGAAGCCCTAGGGATCGCTTTAATACCACCTTGATGAAATCGTCGGCAAAGCCGATCAGGGCGCAGCCGATTGTCGCCCAAAAAAGGATTCCACTGTTGCCGCTTAAAATTCCAATAATACAAAAGGGCAGCAAAAAGATTATTCCTCCCATGGTAGGAGTTCCTGCTTTTTTCAAATGACTCTGCGGACCGTCCTCTCTGACATATTGTCCCATTTTGATCCGGCGCAGAACCGGAATAAAAATATAGCCGGCGCTGACTGTCATGGCAAAAACTGCCAGAACCAGCAGTATCAATTGCCGAGCAACGGTATTTAGCATTGCGTTCTCCCCCATTCCTCTATGACCTTGACATCGTCAAACGGCCTTTTTTCCTTTCCGATAATCTGATAATCCTCATGGCCCTTACCTGCCACCAAAACAATATCCTTGCTCCCTGCCATCGTCAACGCTCTCTCAATTGCCGCCCGACGATCCACTTCCATTTCATAGGCTCGCCCCTTCATACCGGCCGCAACTTCATGCAAAATCTGCTCCGGATCCTCGGTTCGAGGATTATCCGAGGTTATCAGCACATAATCCGAATATTTTTCCGCTATCTCAGCCATAACCGGCCGTTTACTCCGATCTCGATCGCCTCCGCAGCCAAAAACTGTAATCACCTTGCCAGTACTGAACTCTCGAATCGAGCGCAGTACATTCTCCAGCCCATCCGGCGTATGCGCATAATCTACAATGGCAGTAAAATCTCCCGGCAACAGAATCGTCTGGAATCTTCCCCTGACCTTGCTGAATTCTGCCAGTGCCCGAAGAATTTCTTCCATTGGAACACCCAAACTATAGGTAATGCCAATCGCCGCCAAGCTGTTATACACGCTGAAATTACCCGGTGTTTGCAGAACTACCAGATAGCTTTTTCCTTCAAAGTTGAGACGATATTTTGTTCCTGTCAAATGATGTTCCACTTGATCGGCATAAAAATCAGCCGCCTCGTCCTTCATTCCATAATAATAAATTTTATCGCAGCGATTATCCTTCAGCAGCTCTTGCGTATGCGGGTCATCTGCGTTGACAATGCCGATCTCCGCCATTTGAAAAAGCTTGCTCTTGGCGCGCAAATAATTGTCCATCGTTCCATGAAAATCCAAATGATCTAAAGTGAGATTAGTAAATGCCGCCGTTTTAAAACGAATCCCATCGACCCTATGCAGTTCCAGCGCATGAGAAGACACCTCCATTACTACAGCTTCTACCGACTCCTGCTTCATCTGCGCAAATAATTTTTGCAGCTCATGTGCCTCCGGCGTTGTTCGCTCGGCCGGCAGCTCCTTCTGCCGGATAAAATTGGATATCGTACCAATTACGCCGGCACAGCGCCCCGTTGCCTCCAAAATCCGATAGCTCAAAACGGCCGTCGAAGTCTTGCCATTCGTGCCGGTAACCCCTGCCATTTCCAGCCGCTTGGCCGGATTGCCATAAAAGGCCGCCGCCACGCAGGCCAATGCCTTTCGGCTATCCGCTGCCTTTATCAAGGTAATCTTTCGCTCCCGACAAAGCTGCTTATCCAAAAAACTGTCGTCCTCCAGCAAAATCGCTACTGCTCCATTTAAAGCCGCCTGATTGCAAAACAAATGCCCATCGGTTTCATATCCCCTTATCGCCGTAAATAGATAGCCGGAATGAATCCGCCTAGAATCGTTTTCAATTCCGCCGATCTCTACTTCCGTATCCCCCTCCAACTGTAAAACCTCAACCTGTTCCAACAATTCCTTCAATTTCATTTCTTTTTGTCCTCACTTCGTATCCTTGCGCCATCTGAAAATGTATTTATTGCTCCTCCTGCATAGTATCTGCTTTAAAAATATGCAAATACGGCATGATATTTTCCATACAGTTGCGGAAGATGAGCGACGGAATCCTCGAATCCTGATAGGCTCCCTCCGGCTCATCCACAATGACCAAGGTGATTACCTCCGGATTTTCGATCGGCGCAAAACCTATAAAAGAAACCGTATATTTGCCATTTCCTCTGGGCTGCTTTTCCGAGGTCGCCGTCTTGCCTCCGATCTCATAGCCGGCAATTCGAGCGGCCCTCCCCGTTCCTTCATCAACCACGCCTCTTAGATCATTCCGAATCTTAGCCGAGGTCGCTTCCGAGATCACCTGCCGAATCAAGGCCTTATCCTTGACCTCAAACAAATTGCCTTCCGTGTCAAATACCTTTTTTACCACATGCGGCTCATACAAATAGCCTCCGTTAATCAATGCAGAAAATGCCGTAATCATCTGAATTGGCGTAACATTAAAGCCCTGACCGAAGGAAGATGTCGCCAGCTGCGTTTCGTTCAAATCCTTTTTCTCATAGATATTCTTCCGCTGACTGGTTTCTCCTGCCAAGTCAATTCCGGTAAGGCTTCCAAAGCCGAATTTATGCTGATAATTATAAAACAAATCTCTGCCGATGTTGGCGCCCATTTCCATAAAAACCACATTACAGGAATTGCTAAGTCCCTGCTCCGAAGTCTGCGCTCCATGCCCCGCCACCTTATGGCAGCGAATATAATAATTGGCAACCTGAAGCCCGCCCAGACAATAATAATAATTATCCGGTGCAATTTTGTTTTCTTCTTCGCCGATCGCATAGGTGATTGCCTTAAAAATAGAGCCCGGTTCATAGCCATTGGTCAGAGCGATATTCTTCCAGCGATTTTGCAGCAATAGATTTTTGCGCATGGAAGCTCTTTCCTGCTCGGTGATAACCTCGGCATCCATAATATCCTCAAGCTTAGGACATCTGGCCTCGACTTCCTTTCTTTCCTTTTCTCTTGCTGCTTTTATTTCCGCCGACGGCTCTATGCCTGCCGCCTTTTCTTTGGCTTCCTGCTCTTTCCTCGCCGCCTCCTTCTTTTCTTCCTCTGCTTCAAATTCCAGTATTTTTTTCTGCAAAAGCTCTTTTTTTCTTTGCAACACAATAGCAGCAATGTTTTTCTCAACCATTTCCACATCTGCCGGAATTTCCAAATCCTCAATCTCATAAGGAGTTTCAAGCGAAAAGCTGGGATAGGATTTCTGTCCAAGAATTTCCATATTGCGCGGATCGGCTACGATAATCGTAACCGACTTGGGATTGTGCTCCTTCAAATACTCGTTCATGGCATCGGTAATATATTTCTGAATCGAGTAATCAATATTGAGCATAATCTGATAGCCGTCAACAGCGTCCACTTCCCTGTCCACGGCAATCGACTTGCTGTTGAGAACACCATATTTTCTGCCGACTTCGCCAATCAGCATATCATTATAGTATTCCTCAATTCCGCCTTCACCGGTATTATCTCCCTTTACAAAGCCAATCAGCTCCGGCGCCAGCGTCGGATACGGATACTCTCTTTTATTATGCTCTTCATAAAACAGTCCGCTGACCGCGTAGCTGTCAATCGCTTCTTTGATCGCTTTAAAGTCGGTATACGCCATCTCTTGCTCTAGGACAATATAGCTGTATTCCTTTCTTTCCTGCAAAAGCTTTTCCAGCTCCGCTCGTTCCCTGATTTTGTTTTGAACCAAAAGCTCCAGTGCCTTATTTTTTTTCTTTTCATCCAAGGAATTAATCAGCTTCGCATCAAAAATCAACTTATAAACCTGCCGAGTACCCGCAAGCACAATGCCGTTGCGATCCATGATCTCGCCGCGCTTAAACTCAATATAGGCGTCGCCCTCTCTTTGGATCGCCTGATTCAGTACTTTTTGACGAAAGCTTTCGCCGTCGATCCAAATAATTTGCCATAATCTCAGGAATAAACCAGCAAAAGCAAGAATGAACAGTAAAAACAAAAGAGTAGCCCTGCCGCTCATTTGCTTTTTTAATTCCTTCTTGCTTATCCTGTCATCCCTGCTTTTTTTATTATCTGCCATAACTTACCAATCTTTCAAAATAAAGAGAATAAACTGTTTAAGATTGTTGTTTTGCTCGCTATAGGTCTGCTGATTCAGCTTCACCGTATAAGATCCGGCTTTTCTGGTAATATAATGAATCTCATGCTTTTGCGGCAGACGCATTTTCAGCTCATTCACCGCAAACTCATAGGTTTTTTCCAAATTGACGGTCTTATTGATCTGCTGCTCCAGCAAATCATTTTGAGTGCGAATCGTCTGTAAATTGGCCTTCAACCGATCGACCTCCGCCTGTACCGCAATTAAAGAAAATGCCGATTTTAAATAGATCGCGCAAATTCCAATGAATAAAACAATCGACAAAAACAACAATATAGTATAGCCCTTATTGACCTTGATTGCAACTGTTTTTTTTGTCCCCTCAATAACCTCCGGCTGAAAGAAATTTTCCTCATAGCGCTCTGGAAGATAGCTTGCTTCGGAGACCAGATTGCCTTGAACATAATATTCTTTTTCATAGTCTACACGTCTGCTGTAGCTCTGTCTGCTTTTTTCTGTTCGTCTCACGCTGTCTCCCCTTCTTTCCTCGCTATTTCTCGGCAAGTCTTTTGTTTTATCTGCTTTTTATATCGTTTTGTCGTTTGCTTCTTCATTTAAACCGTCTTTTCAAAAATCCTCAGCTTGGCACTATGCGCCCGTTCATTGTTCTGCTGCTCCTCCTGCGACGGCAAAAGCGGCTTTCGGGTAATCACCCTGCCCTTAGAGCTTCTGCCGCAGGCGCAGACTGGAAAATCTCTTGGACAAATGCAGGGATTTTCCAAATCTCGAAATATATTTTTTACGATTCTGTCCTCCAGAGAATGAAAGGTAATCACGCACAATCTGCCGCCTTTTTTTAAGACCTCCGCCATCTTCGGCAGGGTATCCTCAACAACCTTTAGTTCATCATTGCATTCAATCCTCAACGCCTGATATACCTGCTTGGCAGGATGCCCCTTTCTGGCAGCCCGAATTTTTTTCGGAATCGCTCGATCAATGATCGCGTTCAGCTCATAGCTGCCTTCAATCGGCTTTTCCTTTCTAGCGACTACAATTTTTGCTGCAATCTCCGACGCAAAGCTTTCCTCTCCATATTGCTTAAAAATCCGAGCCAACTCCGCCTGCGAATAGGTATTGACGACCAGAGCCGCTGTCTTAGGCTTTGACCGGTCCATCCGCATGTCCAAAGGCGCATCCTTCATATAAGTAAAGCCTCTTTCCGGATTGTCAATCTGATATGAGGAAATCCCCAGATCCAGCAGAATTCCGTCAAGCTCTGTTATGCCCGCCAGAAAAAGTGCATTTTTGAAATCGGCAAAGTTGCTGTGCATCAGGCGAATATCTTTTCCGTTCAAAGTGCTAAGCTTCTTTTCCGCCGCCTCCAGAGCTTCTTCATCCTGATCAAGTCCCAAAAACACACCTTTTTCACTTAATCTGGCGGCAATTTCATAGCCATGGCCGCCGCCGCCCAGCGTACCGTCCATATAGCATCCGTCCGCTTTGATCTGTAAGCCGTCCAGACATTCTTCCAATAAAATGGGAATATGCTTAAATTCCATGTCCTACTCCTTGCAGTGCTTTTCTCGTTTTTCCCGCCATTCTATCTGCGACTATCCCTCTGCCCTTTTCTTTTAGGGCTACCGATCATTCCATGCCTTACTACGGCACGGAGAAAAGGATTTCTTCATCCAGCGCTCTTTTTTCGGCCAAAGACAAGCCCCTCACTGCTCACATGGCAGGATAAGGCAAATCCTTTTTTACAAATTCAAATCTTCCATACTGTCCGCCAAGCTGCTGATATCAGTTTCTTCATTTTCCACATAATTGCGCCAAGCCTCCTCTGCCCATATCTCCAGGCGATTCGATACGCCGATAATAACAATCTCCTTTTCAATGCCCGCATATTCCCTCTGGGGTGCGGAAAGCAGCACTCTACCCTGCTTATCAATGCTGCATTCGGTGGAAGAAGCTAAAAAGAAGCGTTGAATCTTGCGGGAGTCCTTGGAGCTAAGTCTGGCAGAGTCGAGCTTTTGCATAAATCGCTTCCATTCCTCCTCGGAATAAACAAAAAGACAGGTATCAAAGCCTTTCGTGATATAAAAGACTTCGCCCAGCTCTTCCCTAAATTTAGTTGGAATGGATACCCTGCCTTTGGGATCCATGGAAAAGCGATATTCTCCGATAAACATTTTTCTCCTCCATTATTCCCCACTTTTTACCATTTTCTTCCACTTTTCTAACATATTACTCTGCTTTTCTTTAAAAATCAAGTGTTTTTCGTCAAAAAAAGAGCTGAAGCAAGCTTCAACTCTTTGTAAATAGAAAAAAATCCATATTTAGTTATCAAATGCATTTTAAAATACTATATTTTGTGTTTTATAAAAATAGTATTTTAGTCCTGTTTTCCGTTCTTCTTCTCCTGTTTTTTTCCTAACACAAACCAAACACCGGAGAACACAATCAGTATTCCAGCTAAAAGCTGCGATGCCGGTAATCCCACAGATGGAATCAGCAGCTGATCCGTCCGCAGCCCCTCAATCCAAACCCTGCCCAAGCCATAGCCCAGCAGATAAAGACATAAAATCTCGCCGTCAAACCTGCGCTTCGGCGTCCAAAGCAAAAGCAATGCCAGTACGGCTGTATTCCACAGGGATTCATACAAAAAGGTTGGCTGCACCTGCAAATATTTCACTCCGTCGATTACTGTCGCCGCAAGCCCCTCCGGAATATATTTGACCTTATCCCAGCGCAGCGCCATGGCAAGCATGCCGTCGGAAGCTCCGCCAAAGGCTTCCATATTGATAAAATTGCCCCAGCGCCCGATGATTTGCCCCAAAATCAGCCCCGGCGCCGCTACATCCGCCACCTTCATAAAGGGAACCTTTTTCCATCTGCCATATACTGCCAGCGCGATCACCGCTCCGATCACCGCTCCGTAGATTGCCAGTCCGCCGTTGCGGAGATTGAAGATCTGCCAAAGATCGTCCTTGTAATCCTGCCACGAAAAAATAACATAGTACAGTCTGGCACCGATCACCGCCGAAACTACGGCGTACAGCACAAAATCATGAATGATATCGGGATTCAGCTCCATCCTTTTAGCGCGATGCACCGCCAGAGAATATCCCGCAAATATTCCCGCCGTAATGATGATTCCATACCAGTACACCTCCAACCCGAACAGACGGAATGCCACCGGATCCAAATTTTCTATCCTAATCCCGCCAAATAAATTGGGGAAAATCACATCATATTCTTTCATTATAGTTTCTCCATTCTTTCTCTTTTCTGACCTTATCCCGCCTTACGACGGCCCTTGCCTTTCCGCATGCTGACCTGTCAAGCCCGCGTACTATGCAAAAGCTTTGCTTTTTCGCAAGCCCCCCTTCAAAGGCGACAGTACATGCCCTAAAAGCAAACGCAGACGCATTCCGGCGCATAAATCTCTTTTTGACAAAGCGTCAATTTTCCGCTCATTTTATCTCGGGCAAACAAGGTCAGGCCGTCCGAATCCTGATGCGCCGCCACCAAAAAATCTCCTTCCGGACTAAGCGCAAAATCGCGCGGAGTTTTTCCACAGGTTGGCGTGTGTCCTTCCAGCTGCAAAAGCCCGTTTTCCTTTACTGAAAATACTGCTATTGAATCATGCCCCCGATTTGATGCATAGAGATATTTCCCATCGGCACTGATGCGAATCGCCGCTCCGGCATTAAAATCCTTAAAGCTCTCCGGCAGCATGACAATAATCTGCTTCTGCCAAAGCATTCCCGTCCCCGGATCAGCTGCAAGCACCATAATCTGACTGCTAAGTTCTCCCAACACATATACCAAAGGAATCTCCGGATGGAAAGTCAAATGTCTGGGGCCAAATCCCGCCGGCAGCTTCACGCGGAAATGCTCCTGCAAAGATCCGTCCTCCTGCGGCCGATAAGAATATACCTCATCGGTACCCAAATCGCAAACCAAAAGATATTTCCCACAAGGAGTCATTTCGGCAAAATGAATATGCGACTTTTCCTGATTGGGGTGAACGCTGCTTCCTTGATGCGCAATCCGGTAGCGTTCCAGCAGCGCATTTTCTGTTTCCTCCACCACATAAAGCGTTCCCTGATGATAATCCGATAAATAAAAAAACGGTCTGCTCGGATCGGCGGAAATATGGCAGGGCGAAGCACCCTCCAGAGAAAGCCGCTTTTCCGGCTGTCCGTTTCTTATCTTAACCATCCCGCCTTTGATACAAGAATAAATATCGCCTTCCTTTTTTATCAAATAGGTAGGCTTTTCCAGCTCACAAATCAAGCTATAATCCTCTAATGCCTTCTTTTCAGTATCTAAAGTGATTTGGGCAATGCCCCGATTAACGCGATTGGTATATCCGCCTAATAATATCGTTTGCTTCATTTTCTTCCTTTCTCTTATATCGCCTGCATAAAAAGGAGATCGCTTCTTTATACCGGCCATTCCTATTTTTCTTTCATCCCTTGAGCATGCCGCTTTTCCATTTAGCCTTTCTTCCTGATAGCCAGAGAATGCGCCAATATAGCTCCGCACCTTCTTCAGCGCTAAGGCCAATGATTTCCCGAATCCGCAAAATATCGAACGCCTTGGCTTTCATATTTCGAGCGGTTTGGAACATCGCATTGTAACATCAACCGCTCTTCAAGGATAAAATTCCCTGTATTAAAAGAAATACCCCTATTATACACAACACAATAAGCGTTACACCGGCAACTCCCATTACCACCTTTGCCCATATATGCCTTTGTGCCTGTTCAATCACAAAAGCGGTAACAGATATAATAGAAAGAAAGTAACCTGCGGATATTCCGATTAGAAACACGAATGGCATGGCTTGTATCCATAATCTTGGATCATCGTAGCCTACCGGATGACGTATTAAAACAAGATAGCCGACTACAGCCAGAATGAAGCAAAACAAATTGATAAGGTAGAGATATTTAAGCGCATGATATCTGTGGAAATATATCATTACCATCAGGAGAATTGCCAAAACTATCGGTACATATAGATGACCTACAATATAATTATCCTTTGCCATAGCTTTTGCCTCCTATCTTTTTCTCAATCCTCAAAAGTGTTTTCTTCCCTCTTTTTCATATTTGTCTGTATTGTCCTTCCTAAATCCAGTAAGCATTTCATATCAGAAGGGCTGCTGCTGCCAAAAGGATTAAAGCTCAAGTTCCCTGTAATTGTTTTATATTTTTCGGGTCTACATCGAAAAGATATTTTTTTATTATCAACATTCATATCTACTCTTACTAATGCATCACTTGCGGAAACTATTTCACATAATTCTAGCTCGCCAAGAATAATTTCATATCCATTCTCATAGATTCGAATATTACACTTATCCAATTCAACGACATAATTTTTCTTGATGACCTTTAAAATTTTTTTCATAAAAAAATACATAAGCGATATGCCTAAAATAATCGCTATTATCTTCACAGGATATTCCATTACCGTATGGCTAAGATATTTGGAAACCAAAACAGATATAGGCGCTAT
>JBGZBY010000047.1:0-20598 GCA_041844915.1 Eubacteriales bacterium | reverse complement strand
TATTTTCTCAAGCCTTAAAGTCCGGCGTTCAAACAGCGCAAGTTGTGCTGAAAAAAGAAGCCGCTCCAGTGCTGGTAAAAGTTCCTTCCCGCTTAAAAAGTGAGTGGAGCCGCACATTAGTCGCTAACTCCATCACTCTTACTCCGGGCAGAGTAGCTGTGGATATTATGGAGGATTATTATATTGTTTTATGTGTTAAGTCTTTTGGTCAAACACCAGAGGACTATTATCAGCAAATCGTAGAACCTTTCGAAAAATTGTTGCAGAAAGGAGAAACTGATGCTTAGTTTATTTCTTTTGGGTCTGGTTCTCTCTAGTTTATTTCAATTAAACAAGATTATTAAAGGTCCTTCCATCTGGGATCGACTTTTGGGTTTTAACCTCTTTTCTATTCATATTGTACTGGTTATTTTGTTTTATGCAGTGCAGTCTGGTCTTTACTACTTGATTGATATTGCTTTGGTTTATGCACTGCTGGGCTTTATTTCCGTTATTTTTATTGCCCGATATATTGACAAAGATAGAGGAGGAAATGTCTAATGCGGGAAATTCTTGCTTATTTGATTTTTCTGTTTGGCTTCGGATTTCTTGTCATTGGTACTTACGGTATGAGCCGAAGTCAGGATTTTTTTACTAATATCGCTCTTTCTTCTTTTTTTGATACTATCGGCTTTTCCTCTATGGGAATTGGTCTGGTTGTTTATCTGGGCTTTCATATCGCCAGCTTAAAACTATTGACTGTTTTATTCCTTTTTTTGTTTTTAAATCCCTTGGTAACACATACCCTAGCGCGTTCGGCTAATCTGCTTTCATCGGCTTCGCAAAAGGAGGTACGCAAATGAGCTATGATATTCTTTTTTGCGTTCAGACAATTTTGCTGGTTTTGCTAATTATACTGGCACTGGCAGCCATTCATACACATTCATTGCGTCATGCCGTAATTTATTTAGGGGTGTATTCTTTGATTTCTTCTTTGATTTATCTTCTTTATGGAGCAGCAGATGTCGCCATTACCGAGGCAATCATCGGCTGTACGCTTTCCACAATCCTTTTTTTGGTCGCACTAAAAAAGTACCAAGTATTCATTTTATATTACAAAATGGACGCTACCAACGGCGGCGCGCCCTACCTTCGCCGTCAGCTAGAGCAGCAAATAAGGCGCTTTGCCTACGAAGTGCTGGATTTTCAAATCGAAACGACAATTACTGAATTGCCACTAGGCACTATTATTGCCGATTATGATTTTGATATTATTATCCATCACACCGATCAGGACATTGTCTGCTATGGTCTAAAAAATAATTACCACTTTCCAGATCTGAAAAAATACTTAGAACAAAGTTTTCCCGAAGAGTCTCTTCAATTTTTAGAGCTGGAAGAAAGGGGGCAAGATGTTTCCTAAGATTAATCTGCGCGCACTTGTCAGTGGCTTGTTTCTTTGTTTTTTCGTTTCTTTTGTTCTTTTCTACGGACGACAAGATTGGTTTGGTACAAGCTATCCAGCAACAACTTTAGTTCGAGATTATTACCTAACCCATGCCGTTACTGATACTGGTGCTAAAAATGTTATTACTGCCGTTTATTTGGATTATCGACTATTTGCCACTTTATTTGAAACTATGCTTTTGTTTTCTTCTGTTATTGCTGTTTTTTATTTTTCCCGACATCAAGGAGATCACGAATGAATCATTCCTCTAAAATTGTCAATAATACCCTTGAATTGATTTATCCGGTTGTCATTGTTTTTGGTCTGTATATCATTTTTAATGGACATCTCTTGCCCGGTGGCGGATTTCAAGGCGGAGCTGTTCTGGCAGGAGTCTTTATCGTTCGTTTCTTTGCCGATACCTCGCTGCCGCTTTCGCTGAATCAATTAAACCGGTTGGAAAAGGTTTTTTATCTGCTGTTGGTGCTTTCTGGCATTTTTTATTCCTTTTTGCTTCTGGGTTTTTTCCCTCCGGCGCTCAAAATAGTCTATTTGATGGGAATGAATCTTTTAGTCGGAGCCAAGGTCTTTTGCGGGCTGACGATTATTTTTTTTCGTTTCACTCTGTTTGAAGCCAAATAAGATTTCTAATCAAATTAGCAGATAAGGCTAAAAGAAAGGTTGCTTAAACACAAATGGTGCACAAACAAAGACAAAAACCCCAATCAGCAAAGAAACACTCATATCAATATAGTCCGTACAATTAACAAAAACCTGCTTTTTTAAAAAGGTCGCTTAAAATAACGCAAGAAATATAATTAATACATACATTAGGAGATTATTATGGGAATGTTGGTTGCTTTTCTTTTGTTTTTTATTGGAATCTATGGATTAATTTCTAGACGCAATATTGTAAAGTCTATTATTGCCTTCGGCATCATGGGCTCAGCTACAATCCTTTATTTTTTGAGTGCTCATCACCAAGATCATGCGATTGCTCCCATGCTTCATTCGGATAATGGTCTAATCTCCGCTATGGCTGATCCATTGCCACAGGCATTGATGATCGCGTCCATCATCATCGGCGTGTCTGTTACCGCCGTAGGTCTGACGATGTTTATGAGCCTTTACTATCACTATGGCACGACCAATTGGAAAAAGGTTGCGCTAAAACGAAGGGAGGAAAAATAATGACGGCTTCGCTTTTTTGGCTGGTTCTGCTCCCTATCCTTTTCGGCGTAATCGCCTATTTATTTCCGCCCAAAAAAGGTATTGTTCCCTCCTTGCTGTTTCAGAGCTTCTTTTTGCTTCTGGCGATACAAAATTTTTTAACCGTTCGGGCCGAAGGCACGCGGCTTGAGGTTTTGGGCGGATATCCTCTAGGCATCGGAATCTCGCTAAAATCCGATATCATTTCCTCGGTGATGATTGTTCTGGTGGCATTTTTATTTACCAATATGATCATATTTAACTATCGCAAGGAATATGTCAACTATCTGTTCCGGCTGCTTTATTTTATTTTGGAAGGGCTGATCTGTGCTCTTTTTCTGTCCAACGACCTGTTTAACATCTTCGTGTTGGTGGAAGCCTCAACGATTATTGTCAGTATTTTGATCGTATTTAAAAAACACAGCCGCTCTATCTACGACGGTATTATCTATCTGTTTACCAACTTCATTGCCGCCTCCTTTTTCCTGTTTGGCATTGGCATGATTTATCGGTATTTTGGCGTTTTGGATATTGACCTTCTGACGGAAATGATTCCGCAGTTTGCTGATCCCGTAGCACTTTACCTGCCCTTTGCCATGATTATTACCGGTTTGAGCCTGAAGGCGGCGGTACTTCCCCTGTTCAGCTGGCTGCCCAAGGCGCACGGCTCGCCGGCTTCGCCCTCTATCGTATCGGCCGTGCTGTCCGGAATCTATATCAAGGGGGGACTATTTATCTTTGTTCGGGTCAGCTCAATGTTTTATGAAATTATTCCAGTCCAGCAGATTTTCCTTGTACTGGGAGCTTTGACCTGCATTAGCGGCTTTATTCTGGCGCTCAGCCAGACCGATATCAAGCTGATTTTGGCTTATCACACGGTCAGTCAGGTTGGCCTGATGATGCTGGGAATCTCCTTGGGTACAAAGTACGGTTATTATGGAGCCTTTTATCATTTGATTAATCATGCTATTTTTAAATCTACTCTCTTTTTGACTGCTGGAATCATGGTCGAGGAGTACCATACCCGCAATCTATATCAGATTAGGGGATTTTTCCAAAGACAACCAATCGCCGCCTTGGCCACTCTGATCTCTATGCTGGGGATCACCGGCGCGCCCTTGTTTAACGGCTCCTATTCCAAATACCTGATTGAAAAGGGCGGCGTGGAGCTTCCTTATTTTTCGATATTGATGCTTGTTATTAATTTGGGAACCATTATGTCCTTTGTAAAATACTCCAATATTTTCCGGAAAGCGCCGGAGCCGTTATCTGGAGAAAAGCTTTCATGGAACCAATCGGCAGTCCTTTTGCTTCTGTCACTGGTCACCCTTTTGGGCGGTATTTTCGGCTCCCAAGCAACCGATTTTCTCTTTGGCGTCAGCAAAGCGCTCCAGCCGGCCGATTATTTGTCCAAGTTCTTGGTCTATCTGGTTTGTGTGGCAGTCTGTCAGCTCTTTTATCATTTTGTCTATCACCGAATTTCTCTCTTTAAAAAAATTCGGCAAATAGAGTTGAGCTTTAATCAAATCGTGTTTTTGATGCTTTTGTTTTTCTGTGGAATGTATTTTTACTTAATGGCTTTTCAGGCCTGACCGCTTTTCCTTTTGTCCGTCTGGAAAAATACGAAAAAAACAAGCACAAATACCCGCCGCCCGCTTTCACTCCTTTTCCTCTCTCCACCGCTTTGGTCCTTGCTCCTAGAAAAGCCCGAGAAGGGAAAAACCTGACTTTTTTAAATATGAAAGGAAAGCTGCCATGCTCAAATTATGGGGAAAGCTAATCAAAAACCATAAAATTCTTCAGGAAGTCGTGCTAGATCAGCCTTTAGAGAACGACTCCGCTCAAACCGTCAAGACCGCTCTAAACGAATTTGCCATTGCTCTGGATGTCGGCCGGCCGATTTGGCTGCCCAAAAATGAAAAAGAGCTTCGGCAATTTATCCTGACTCGCTTTTATCCCGATCAATTCTTAGAAAGCATTGATTTTGACTATCTGGAAATTGAGATTATCAGTGACGACCGAAAAAAGCAATAGCCGTACCAAGCCCAATCATAGGTCGGTGTCTTGCTCTGGGTTTTGTAGGGAGCCGATACAACCATGCTTACACGCACACGATGTAAAAGGCCTCTGACATATTGCTTCGTTAGCCTTTTTTCGGCATAGCGGAGATGCTGCTAAAGCATACAAAGAACGGCATGTAAGCACTTTAAGCTTTGCCTTTCGCATACTCTCTGTTAAGCCTTTTTTCTGGTATGGCACAGGCTGCCAGAGCATACAAGAAATGGCGCTTCTAAGCTCGGAGGCTCTGCCTTTCGCATATTGCTTCGCTAGCCTTTTTTTCGGCATGACGGAGAGGCTGCTAAAGCATACAAATAAAGCAGGAGCTTCTCAAGCGGCGGCAATCGCCAAGGCTTGAAAAGCTCCTGCTCTTTTATTGCTTTATTCTATCCCTATTCTGCCTTTATATAGCTGCTTTATCTACTTATCTACCCTATCTTGATGCTATTATCTATCCCTATTACTCCAATTCATAAAGGCTGCCAAAGCGATAGCCCGCCTCATCCAAGCCGCTGATAATATCGGCAAGCGCTTCCGTATTGGAGCTGCTGACAGCATGCAGCAAGATGATGGCGCCGGGATGATAATTCTCCATCACATGCTGATAGGCATATTCTTTACCGGGCTGATTGTTTACCTCCCAGTCCTTGTATGCCATGCTCCAGAAAATATTGCGAAAGCCCATTTTGCGGACAATGTACAGCGCCCTTTCGCTGTATCTGCCGCTGGGAAAGCGGAAAAACGGATCAATCTCTGTGCCGGTAAGCTCTTGGAAGGCCTCCGCCACCTGACCGACCTCTGCTATGACCTGTTCATCCGTTTGGGTCGTGAAATCCGGATGTGTCTGCGAGTGATTGGCGACGATATGACCCTCCTCTCGCATTCTTTTGACCAGCTCAGGGTTATGCTTTAAATAAGAGCCGGTAATGAAAAATGCTGCCTTAACCTGCTTTTCCTTTAAAATATCTAAAATCGTTGGCGTAAAGCCGTTTTCGTAGCCTTCATCAAAGGTCAGATAAACCACCTTTTCCTCGGTGTTTCCCAAATAATATGTGCCATATCTGGGCAAATCCACCTTGTAATATGCCGTCACCGGCAAGTGCTCTTTGTTTCTCTTAAAGCCCCATGACTGCGCCTCGCTGCTCAGCTCGTCCTCCGAAATATCTGGATCATACTCGGTCTGATCACGGAAGCTGCTGGCAATTTCCGGCAAGGTATTTTTCACCGGAGTAAGCTCCGATGCCTCCGGCTCCTTCCCTTCTTCTTCCGCTTCGCTGCTTTCCGATGCCTCTGGTGACTCAGCTATTTCTTCCGTTTTCGGCGATTCCTCCGTTTGTACCGGCAAGCTTTCTACCGGCTGCTCCTGCTTTTCCTCTGTCGGCGTTTCCTCCTTTTGCAAAATTTCTGTCTTTGGCGGAAGCTCTGCCTGCTCTGGTCTTTTCAGCTCCATGCTTCCGCAGCCCGCCAGAACTGCCGCTATCCCTATTAAAGCAATCAAGCGCTTCATATCATCCCTTCCCTTTCTCGGATTTTGTCCGTTCTTTTCTGCACCGCCATTTTTATGGCTTTTCCTCTTTTTCCGGCAGCTTTGCCAAGACTTTTCTTAGCTCGTTCACCTTCCGGCCGCAAAGCCACCGGATGAAAGTGCGGCCATGGCTTATGCCAAAAGCTATTGAATATTTTCAATTCTTTCCTTAATGCTCTCATTGGGCGCCGCGCCTGCCAGCTTGGAAACCAGAATGCCATCTGTTCCGATAAAAGCATTGGTCGGATACGCGGTAATTCCATAGGCCTGCATTACCTTGCCCTTCTCATCAAATAAGACCTTAATCTTCTCCGAATAACCCTGCTCCTTATACCAGCTTTTAAAATCCTCCTCGGAAAGCTCACCGCCTACACCAGGGGCAACAATAGTATAAATGGCAAAATCATTATCCTCCGCCGCCAATTCTCCCAAGGCCGGCATACTCTCCTTACAGGGCGGACACCATGATGCCCAAAACTTTAAATAAACCTTTTGTCCCTGTAGGCTGCTTAGCGTAACCTCGTTGCCGTCCATGTCCTTCAGCGTAAAATCCGGCGCAGCTACGCCCTTATTCTTGGCTTCTCCTGCGGCCGCCTTTTCGTCGTCCTTACTCTGCCCGACCACCGACTGCTCGCCGCTTTTTTCCTCGGTCTGTTTAATTCCGCTTGCACAGCCGCTAAACAGCAATACTGCCATCAAAATACTAAAATACTTTATCGCTTCTTTTTTCATTTGGTTCCTCCCTTTCTGCTTATTTTGTGTCTTATCGCATTTTCTTCCCGAAAAGCTTATTGCAGCAGTCTTTGAATAAATGCCGTAATTTGATTTAAGCCATTGGACATCAATAGGACGCCCATGAAAATAATGAGAATTCCACCCAGCTTTTTTAGCAGCGGCAAATGCTTTCGTATGCCCTTTACTTTTCCTAGCAGCACATCGGAAAAAATGGAAATCAGGAAAAAAGGGATCATCATCCCAGCCGCATATATCATCATTAGGGACACAGAATACAGCTCCTGTCCGCCTGCCGAAGAAAGCGCCAGAACAGAAAACATAATCGGGCCAATGCAGGGCGTCCAGCCAAAGCTGAACAAAAGCCCGAGCAAAAATGCTGAAGCATATTCATTGCGCAGCTCCCGCTTCATCATCGGCTTTCTTTCCTTTTCCAAAAAATTAAGCTTTAAAATACCGAGCTGATGCAATCCAAGCAAAACAACAATCCCTCCGGCAATCGGGTAAAAATATTTGCCCTGAAGGAGCTGCCCCAGAAAGCCTGCTCCAAAGCCCAAGATCAAAAAAGAAATCGAAATTCCCAAAACAAATAAAATAGTTTTTACTAATTTTGCGCCTTGTATTTTCAGGCCGCCGACTACAAATTCCTTACCTTTTTCGCTTCCGTCGGATAAAATGCCGATATATACTGGCAATACCGGAAGGATGCAGGGAGAAAAGAAGGAAAGCAAGCCGCTTAAAAATACTGCGCCAATATTGATCGCTTGATTCATGATGTCCTCTCTTACCGCAAATAACAGATTTTCGTTTCAAGGCAGCTTCTTCCGAATGAAAAAGCCGCCGCTCGCGCTGAAAAAGCCTATGTCCTTTGCTTCCTCTTCGAGTTTGTATTTTTTAGTATAGCATAGCATTTAAGACTTTTCCATAAGAATTAGGTTAATTTTTCAACGAATTTCTAAAAATTAATTAATTTCTAAGATTATTTTTGTTGATTTCTAAGGCATTTCTGTTAAAATTACGTTGAATTTTTCCGTTCTTTTTTATGCGGCAGGCACTTGGTAAAAATTTTGTTTTGGCCATGCCTTGCGGAAAGAGATGCGGAGCTGAACAAAAAGCAAATTTCCTAAAAAGGAGTGTCTATGGAACAAAAATTGAATTTTCGCAATTTAATTTTGCTTGTTAGCCTGAATGCTTTGCTGCTGATTCCTTTTCTTCTGCTGTGGCTTAGCTTTTTTGTCTTGGTGTTTTTTGGGATTTCCGGCATCCTGGGCGGTATTTTTCTTTTATTCACCCATTTGACCTCCTTTCGCGTCAACCTCGTGCCGATTGCCCTTTATGACAATTCGCTGGTTTTATTTTCCTATTCCTTCTTTTTTATCGGTGCAGGCGGTTTGCTGCTGGTGCTGATGGCCTTGGGAATTCCTTACTTTCTGACTCTATTTAAAAAATACTATCATTGGAATCTGATTTTTGTGAGGAGGGGACATAATGAAATCGAATAATCGTCTGATCCTTTTTTTCCTCTGCTTTTTTTCCTCTTTTGTGGTTCTTGCCTTTCTCCTCTTTTTTCTTTTTTTAGCTCAGAATAATCTCTCCTGGTCGGAATACTGGCAGAGAACCGAAATTTATGGAAGCATTCCTATCCCCAAGCTGAAAATCACCAAGGGAATCAAAACTCTGCATCAGGAGCTGACATTTCCGACTGCCGATATCATCAATATTACTGTTGATATCGAAAAGGTATCCTTTGTTGAGGAGGAGCGGGAGGATATTTTGGTGGTCTATGATTACCGGCATCCTCATTCGCCGGAATATGATATCGACTTCAAGGCTTTTCTCTCTGAAGATCTTTTACAGATTATCGCCACAACTCAATCCAGCCAGAAAAAGGCGCTGCCGATTGAGTCCATCAATCCTGACAGCATTTACCGAGGCTCGGTTACCATTCATGTTCCTAAGGGCTTTCGCTTCCAGACGCTGTCTTTGACAACCTCGCTGCTGGACATCCGCTCCGATATGCTGTATGAAAACTGTGATAGCTATATTTTATCTTCCTTGATGGGTAATATTGATCTGGCGCTTTATGCTCCAAAGAATTTGGTTTCTATTGACGCCGATCTGGGAAATGTTTCTGTGCGGGCAAAAGCTCCCATCCAAACCTTTGATCTTTTTTCCAATCTGGGAAATTCCTTCTTGAATTTTGAGAAGGAGCTAGATACGCTCTATGTCCTAAACGACTTCGGCAGCTGTACCGTGCTATTGGAAAAAAAGCTGACCGCCGCTACCGTCCAAAGCAATGTCGGCGATATCCGGCTGTTTTTCGGTTCGCTGCCCGACGCTCTTAACGTCTACACCCTGACCGGTAATCTCTTTGGCTATATTGCTGAAAATTTGATTTCCACCGCCGCCACCGAGCAGGGAACCATTCGCAGCTATTTCCGCTTGGACCAGACGGAAAATCCTTCCTATTACTTTATGTCCTCCACTGGAGATATCACGCTGCTCCCACCCAAAAAAGAGGTTTTATCCGCTTTGAAGGAGGAATATGATTTTGCCGCCGAGAAATCCCAATCCGACGATTCCACCGAAAAAAGTACGACGGCTACCGGCAGCAGTATTTTAGTAAAATAAAGCACTCGGAATTTATTTTTAGACACATTCCTTCTGAAGCATAGACATCCTCGCTGTCACTCTTTGCTGCTTGTTTTGGAAATAGATAGTGCTGGGCCTATAAAAAGCGGTTTACTGCTACAGGCTCCTTAAACACGTAGGATTTCTCATGTGAGCCGCAGCGTTGTTTTTAAACGCATTCACAAAATTAGTTTGACCGATAAAAACTTCTTTGCCAAGACCTGCCGCCTGAGCATAAAAAATCTTGAAATAACGCCTGTTGATGAAGCATCGACAGGCGTTATTTTTTGTTGCTAAAGCATACAAAAAAAGAAGCCTTTCGGAAAAGGCTTCAAAAACTATATTTATCAAAATAAAAGGGGGGATAATTTTTACAAGATTATACTACCAAAAAGTTGTTTCAAAGAAATAACAGAGTTGTTAAATTTCTGTGAATTTGAAAAAAATTGGAAAGTTTTTTTCTCTTGTCTGTCCTCCTCGTTCCACAAGCTGTTTTTTCTTATCCGCTCTGCTTTGAAACTTTTCTCCATTCTTCGCCGTCCGCTGTTTTCGTTTCTGACAAAGGCAGCAGCTTCTCTTATCCGGCGGATTTTTTGTGCTTTTAAGGCTTTTTTAGTCTAAGACCTTTCATATAATTCCCTTGTCAGCCTTTGAAATTCTGCCAGCGACAAGCGTTCGCCGCGAATATCTTCCGTCAATCCCATAGCGATCAAAGCCGCCCTGATTTTTTCCTTATCGGCAATCCCTTTATTGCTCAAGGCATTTAGCAAAGTCTTTCGCCTTTGCTCAAACGCAGCCCCAATCACGCGAAATAATTGCTTTTCTTCCTTGGCGCTAAGCTTTTGCTCTGGCGGCGCAACATCCAAGGCAGCCTCCCTCTGCGCGGCGGCTCCCCATTGCCGGCTGTCCTTCATTTGCAGCTGCAAAACAGCGGACATGACCTTGGGCGCCGGAAAAAACGCCTGCGGCGGTACCGTCATGACTACTCTTGCCTCAGCATAATAGGCCACCGCCAATGTGATTGCTCCATAATCCTTGCCGCCGGGCTGCGCCTGAATCCTGTCGGCAACCTCTTTTTGCACCATAACGGTAATCGTTTGCAACGGCAGCTTATCCTCTAGGAGCTTCATCAAAATCGGCGTGGTGATATAGTAGGGTAAATTCGCCACAATCTTTATCCGCTCTCCGGCATAGTTTTCCTCCAGATATTTTTTCATATCCCATTTCAGCACATCCTCAAAGATCAGCGCAACATTGTCCGCTTCCCTTAGGCTTTCCTGTAAAATCGGCTCCAGCTCTCGGTCGATTTCTACTGCCGTTACTGCCTTTGCCATCTCTGACAGAGCCTGCGTCAAGCCTCCCGCTCCCGGCCCGATCTCAATCACAACATCCTCCTTGGTAATTCCCGCCTTTTCTGCAATTTCCTGAAAAAGCCTCGGATCGGTGATAAAGTTTTGTCCGAATTTTTTCTTTAACACAAAGCCATGTGCCTGAACCAGTTTTTTAGTTTCTGCCTTCATTTAATATGTACTTCTCCACTATCTCGGCGACACCGCCCTCATTGTTGGTTTTTTCCGTTACCACATCCGCCAGCTCCTTCACCTTGGAATTGGCATTTTTCATTGCCACACCCAATCCGGCATATTCAATCATATACGCGTCATTAAAGCTGTCTCCTATACAGATAACCTCCTCTGCCGGAATGTTTAAAAGCTCCGCTAAACGCTCTACCGCCAAGCCCTTATTGGAGGTCTTATACAACACCTCCAAATATTCGGGTTTGGAAAAGAAGTAATGATATTCCTCTCCAAATTCCTTTTCCAGCTCCAGCTTCAGCGCGGCTAACTTCTCCTTATCCTCGGAATTAAATAATATTTTTATAGAGTAAGGCAGGCTCATCAAGTCCTCAACCAGCTCGCCGATGATTCCTGTATTGGTTTCGTACTTATCAATCCTCGAATCCGACTGATCGACAACCAATCCGTCGCAATAGCACTGAATAATCACCTGATGGCGGCGGCCGAGCTTAATAAATTTTTTCAGCGCCTTTTCCTTAATTTTATCCTGCCATAAAATTTTACCGCCAAAGGTTTGTATGAATGCGCCGTTATAGGAAATAAAATAATCCTCCGGCGCAAACAAAGCGGCCCCCTCCATAATCTTCCTCATCGAGGCGCTTTCTCTGCCGGAGCAAAGCACGACATATACTCCCTTTTCCTTTGCCGCTTTTATTGCTTTCAAATTATCGGGGTGAATCGACAGATCATCCGACAATAAGGTGTCATCCAAATCAATTGCTATCAAACGATACATAAGCTTCCTCTTTTCTTTCTCCATAATAATTCCGGTTCAGCCCTATCCCTGCTTTCCCATTTTTTGATTTCCTTGTACCAACAAAATTTTACTTTTTCCGCCATTACTTTTTTATTCCCGCCGACAATTTATCTCTTTCGGTAATTGCCTTCTCCAGCACCTCTTTTTCCTCCTTGGACAGCACCTGATCGACCTCTCCTCGAACGACCTCCTTGGCATAGGAAAAGGAAAAATCCGTGCTGTGAATGCTGTTGATGAGGATTCCGCTGTTTTCTTCATTGAGCAGCGCCAAAGCATACGACACCTTGCCGCCCTGCGTTTCAAAGGCATTGTACTTGATCAGTTTTACTTTTTTGATTGCCTTTTTCTCCTTGGCTAAAAATCGGGTCAGTCTTCTTTTTTCTGACTCTACTTCCTTTGTCAGAGCCTGCAACTCCTCCTGAAGCTCTGCTGCTCTTTCCTCCAGCGTTTTATTTAAGGAGCCGCTTTCATAGGCCTTCATTCTTTTTTCCATTCGGCGAAGCTTTCTTCCCTGAAGCAAAAGGAAAAGACAAAGCAAAAAAAGCAGCGCCGCCATTCCTAAAATAAATTCTTTCTGATAGCTTTCTATCCACAGCCAAATCAATTCCATTTCAGTCTTCCCTATAATTCAAAATATCCATAATCCGTTCAAGATCTTCCAAGGAGCTGTAGTTGATCTCGATTTTTCCGCTATTGTTTTTTCTGGTAATCAGTGTCACCTTTGAGCCAAAATGCTCTGCCATTTTCTGCTCCACCTCTTTTAACTCCGGGCTTAATTTGCGCGGAAGGGGCGTTTTAATCTCCTTGGTCAGATTTTTAATATATTGCTCAGTTTCCCGAACCGAAAGCTGCTTGTCAAAAATCATCATGGCAATTTCCGCCTGCTGCGCCTCGTCACTTATCGCCAAAAGGCAGCGGGCATGTCCCATGCTGATCATTCCCTCCGCTGTCATTTTTTGCACCTCCGGACTTAAAGCTAGGAGGCGTATAGTATTTGTAATAGCGGCTCGGCTCTTTCCAATCCGACTTGCCAACTCATCATGCGTTAAGGAAAATTCCTCCAGCAATCTCTGATATGCGGCCGCCTCCTCCATAATATTCAAATCCTCTCTTTGAATATTTTCAATCAGACTGATCTCCGCCAATTCCTTTTCCGTTAAATCCTTAATAATCACCGGCAGCTCCTTCAATCCGGCTAGCTTGGCCGCTCTCCATCTTCTTTCTCCGGTGATGATCTCATAAGTCTTTTCTTTCTTCTTGACCAAAATAGGCTGAAGCACGCCAAAATTTTTCATTGACTCCGCTAGTTCAAGCAGACTGTCTTCCTCAAAGCTTTTTCTCGGCTGCTGTGGATTCGGCTCAATCAGCGATATCGGCAAGAAAATCCCTTCCCTGTCCATGATCTCTTTTTCTTTATTGTTCTCGCTAAATAAAGCGCCGACTCCCTTTCCCAGTCCTGTCTTTTTCATGGCTATCTCCTTTCTATGACCTCCTGCGCCAGTTCTCGATATGCCGCTGCTCCCTTGGAATTGGCGTCGTATGCCGTAATTGGCTGCCCATAGCTTGGCGCTTCACTCAACCGAACATTTCTTGGAATGATCGTCTTGTAGATATTGGTATTTTTCAACTCGTTCTTTACTTCCTCTACTACCTCCAAGGACAAATTGGTCCGAGCGTCATACATCGTAAAGACGATTCCCTCAATGTTAAGGTTTGGATTCAGCTTTTCCTGAATCAGTCGAATCGTATACATCAACTGCGATAAACCCTCCAATGCATAGAATTCGCATTGCAGCGGAACCAAAACTGTATCCGCCGCCGTCAGCGCATTAATCGTAAGTAGGCTTAAAGAAGGCGGACAGTCAATCAAAATAAAATCATAGCTGTCCCTGATGTCTAAAATTGCTGTCTTTAAAATATTGCTATTATCAGGCAGCTGAATCAGCTCAATCTCCGCTCCTGCCAAATCAATATTGGCTGGCAAAATATCCAGTCCCGGGTAAATATCTTCTCCAATCACATCATATATCTTTTTCGTCTGTAAAAAAATATCATAGGTCGTCTGGGTCAGCGAAGCCTTATCAACACCTAAGCCCTGCGTGGTATTTCCCTGTGGATCGCAGTCGATGATCAGGGTTTTTTTGCCCGCTTCTGCCAAACAAGCCGACAAATTAACCGCTGTCGTCGTTTTCCCTACTCCGCCCTTCTGATTTGCAATGGCGATTACTCTACTCATAATCTCCTCCCATCTTTTTTCCATCCATCTGCGGCTTTTAGTATATCACAATCTTCTCTCGGATACAACAAAAACCGGAATGTTTCACGTGAAACATTCCGGACTTTGAAATGATTTTCAAAAGGAACGAACCTATTTATTTAAAAGCAGAAAAAATGGCTGTTGCAAAAACGATTTTTTTATCGTTTTGCAACAACCCCTTTTTGTCCCGCTTTTTTTATCTTATTTCAAAAGGTATTTCTCAAGATTCCAAGTATTCCATGCCTGCCTGTCAGCACTATGGCTCTCCGATAGAAGAAAACTCCCGTCTCAAGCTACCGAGATAAAGAACGACTTTCATCTTCAAATATTCTCGGCGCAAGAGGACGCTGTCAGGCTGCTGTCCTTGTCGAAAAGCAGACTGACCTATCTCTAAAAGCTGCACCTATTCTTCTTTATTAAGCTTTGCCTCAGTGTTCATGACGATCCGAACAAAAACAAAATACCCTGCTCCCTTTTATCCTGCTCTATGAAAAATCCCTTTTCCACTGCTGTCTTCTCTATTTATTTTCCTTGTCCCTTAAAATCCTTTCCCATATCAATAATAAAAAATGTTCCACGTGAAACATAATTAGAAAATATTCTTTCCCTTGTTTCACGTGAAACATTTATCCCTTTTTCCTTATTTGTCCATTTCCGACAATTCCACCAAACCGGTTTTAATCGCATACACCGCCGCCTGTGTCCGATCTGATACGTCTATCTTCTTAAAGATATTGGAAACATGATTTTTTACTGTCTTTTCGCTAATTCTAAGGCGTATTGCAATCTCCTTGTTGAGCATCCCATTCGTCACCAGCTTTAATACCTGAATCTCTCTTTTCGTCAGAGAATTCTTTTTCCCCGCAGGCGTTCTCGGATTCAGATCATTCAGCAGATGAATTGCCATTGTCGGCTGAATATAGATTGCTCCATTGTAAACCGAACGAATTGCGCTTGCCAGCGCATCGGATTCGCTGTCCTTTAAGACATAGCCCTTTGCTCCCAGCTCCATTGCTCTTCTCAAATATTCAATCTCATCATGAATGGTCAAAACAATAGTCTTTAAATTGGGGGAATCCTTCTCCAATTTTTCCAAGGCTTGCATTCCGTTCATTTTAGGCATATTTACATCCAAAAGCAAAATATCAATCTTATCTTCATTTTGCAGGCAATAATTAATTGCATCTTGTCCATTTGCCGATTGAGCCACTACTTCAATATCTTCTTCCAATTCCAATACTTTTTTCAGTCCTTCTCTGATCATCGCATGATCGTCGGTTATCATTACTCTGATTTTGTTCATATTGCCTCCTGTTATAGTCACCCTAAAGGAATTCGAATTTTAATTTTAGTTCCGATACCTTTTTCTGATTGAATCTTAATTTCTCCCCTTAGCAAATCCACTCTTTCCTTCATAATGGATAAACCAAATCCATGTTCAACAGACTGATTCGACGAGGATTGCGGCATGCCCACGCCATCATCCTCTATTTGAATCCGTAAGCTCTTATCCTCTATCTTCATCTCAATCTGCACATTTTTTGCCTGTGAATGCTTTTGAATATTGGAAAGTGCTTCCTGAAAAATACGATAGATCGTCAGCACCATTGTTTCCGACATCACAATCTTATCCTCTTCAAACTCCGGCGACAGGAAAAGCTGTAAATTTCGATTCGGAAAGCTTTTTTGAAAGGACTCCACATCTCTTTTCAGCGTCGGAATCAAGCCCAGATCATCTAGGGACATCGGTCTTAAATTGTAAATCAACTGACGAATGCTGCTGATGCTCCCTCTTAACTCAGTTTTTAAAGTATTTAGCTCCCGTTTTGCCAGATTGATATCCTTATCCAGCATCTTAACACTGAATTCCGCGTTGATCAGCACCTGCGACAGCTGCTGTGCCAGTCCGTCATGCATTTCTCTGGCAATCCGCCGTCTTTCCTCCTCCTGAACCTGTAGGATTTTAATACCCAGCGCCTGTTTATTATTAATATCCTCAATCGTATCCGTTACCTGCTTAATATTTCCATTCAGCAGGGAAACCGCAATGTTAAAATCGCTTGACAAGCGCTCCGCTCTATCGTTCAAATCCTTGGTGCTGCGAAGCTGAATCTCCAAATCATTTCTTCTCCGAATAATCGTGCTTTCTCGATCCTTTTCTACTTCCAATCTAATTCTCAGCTGATCGGTTTCCTCTTGTAGGCGGCGCAGCTCCTCCTCGCTGAAGCTTCTTGCATTTAAGAGCTTTTTCCGGTTAATATCATAGGTTTGATACAGCTTATCCACCGTCGTAATCAAGCTGGCAGTCTCCACCTTTAAATATATCAGCTCTTTTTCCAGCTCGTCATATTCCTTCCGAGCATAATTCCGAATTTCATAAATCTCCTTTTCCCCTTCACTAATAAAATCTATGGTCTGGTTTAAAATTTTTTCCAACTGCTTCGTCTGCTTTGGACTTACTACCGGAGAAAATGATTTTGTGTTCCCTTGCTTTGATTTTACCAAATTCGTATTTGTTTTTTCCATTGATTTCTTCCTCTGCTTATCCTTATCCGGTCAAAATATAATATTTCCCGCATAAACAGCCGATTTGACGGCACTAAGATCCGAAAGTTCCTAATCCTTATCTAAAAAATAAGAGAAAAAAGAAATTTCATTTTAAATATATAATACAGTATACCATAAATTTATAAATTATAAAGCCTTTTTTGCTATTTTTTCTGAAGTTCTCGGATAGCTCTCCGGCGTATGTCTGCGTTTTTGAATAATCGGAAAAAAGCGCTTAGCCCCCAAGATTTGATCCTCCTTGATATCGGATATTTCTCCCCCCAATACCAAAATCGCTCGTTCTGATTCGGGAATTTCTGTCAATACCTTTTCCGCCTTATAGGGAATAAAATACCCATTTTGCTTTACCAGTGGCAAACAATATTCCGACAATTTATTCAAGTGACTGACCGCTCTGGAAACACAATAATCAAAGCTTTCCCGAAGCTCAGGCTGTCTTCCGGCTGCCTCTGCCCGCAAATTGAGGATTTTGACATTTTCAAGCTCTAAAAGACGGACAGCCTCCTGTAAAAAAAGAATCCGCTTCGTTAAAGAATCCAGCAGCATCACCGTTATCTCCGGCTCCATAATCGCGATTGGAACACCCGGAAAGCCGGCGCCGGTTCCGACATCCACCAGCTTTGCTCCGCTTTGGAATTTAAAATGTCGGCGAAGCAGCAGACTATCGTGCAGATGCTTTTCCAAAAAATCAAGCGGCTCGTCCAATGCTGTTAAATTCATGACCTTATTCTTTTCCACCAACAGTCTGTAAAACAGCTGAATCTGCCAAATCTGATTTTCTGTCGGCGCATAGCCGGACTTTTCTAAAATCTCTTTTATTTCCTTCTCCAAAAAAGTCCTCTCCTTTTTCCCAGTCAAATGAAAGCGCCGTTTATCGCCTTTTCCGCTTCGGCTTTAAAACCTGCCGGTTCATCCTTCCAAAGTCATCTCCACTTGGCGCATTCTCTTTTCCAATTTATTTTCCCAAGTAAACCAGCAACACAGAAATATCCGATGGAGAAACGCCGGATATCCGGCCAGCCTGACCGATGCTAAGAGGCCTGACCTGCTTCAGCTTTTGCCTTGCTTCCGTCCGCAGATTTCCCACCTTATCATAGTCAATATCCGGCGGTATCTTCTTTTGTTCCAGCTTTTTATATTTTTCTACCTGCTCGATCTGTCTGGCAATATATCCCTCATATTTTACCTGAATATTGACTTGTTCTAAAATCTCTGGCGACAGCTCCAGTCTTTCTTTATCAATTGCCGCTAAGCTTTCATAACTGATTTCCGAACGCTTCAACAAATCGTATAAACTAATACCAGAACGAACCGGTGCAGAAGCTTGAGCTTCCAAGAATTGATTTAGCTCCAAACTAAATCCCAAAATCTTTTCTTTTAGCCGCCGAATTTCAGAAAAAATACACTCTCTCTTCTGGCAAAAAGCCTGATATCTTTCCTCAGAAAGCAGCCCTGCTTTATAGCCATAATCCGACAGGCGAAGATCAGCGTTATCCTGCCGAAGCAGCAGGCGGTATTCTGCCCGCGAAGTCATCATTCGATAAGGCTCTTTCGTTCCCTTCGTTACTAAATCATCAATCAACACGCCGATATATGCCTCCGAGCGATCCAAAATCAAAGGCTCCTTTTCCTTAATAAAGGCAACGGCATTAATCCCGGCAATAATCCCCTGAGCAGCAGCTTCCTCATATCCGCTGCTGCCGTTAAACTGACCAGCACTGAAAAGCCCGCCGATCTGCTTTAATTCCAAGGTAGGCTTAAGCTCCAAGGGATCAATGCAGTCATATTCAATGGCATAGCCAATCCGCATAACCTCACAATGCTCAAAGCCCTTCATTGTCCGAATCATTTGGATTTGAACATCCTCCGGCAAGGAGCTGCTAAGCCCTGCCAGATACATTTCATTGGTATTTTCCGCCTCCGGCTCCACAAAAATCTGATGCTTTTCCTTATCGGCAAAACGCACAACTTTATCCTCAATCGAAGGACAATAGCGCGGCCCCGTTCCCTCGATCACTCCGCCGTAAAGCGGCGAACGATCAAGATTTGCCGAAATAATTTCTGCTGTTTGCAGATTGGTATATGCCAGCCAGCAGGAAATCTGCTCCTTTTTTATATCTTCCTCCCTATTTTCAAAGGAAAAGGGAACAATCCGTTCATCTCCGGGCTGTTCTTCTAATTGTGAAAAATCTATCGTTCGGCGATCCACCCTAGCCGGAGTTCCAGTTTTAAAACGATTTAGCTGAATACCTAAATTTCTCAACTTTTCCGATAGATGATTTGCCGCCTGCAAGCCGTTCGGCCCGCTCTCAATACTGACATCTCCATAAATACATCGGGCTCGCAGATAGGTTCCGGTAGCGATAATCACTGCCCTCGCCTGATAGATTCCGCCGGATATTACCTTAACCCCCGTAACCTTTTGCTGCTCGTCTACTAAAATATCTATAACCTCGGTTTGTTTTATTTTTAAATTGGGGGTATTTTCCAGTGTTTTTTTCATTTCCGCCGAATATGCATGCTTGTCAGCCTGCGCCCGCAGCGAATGCACTGCCGGACCCTTGGCTTTGTTCAGCATTCGGCTCTGGATATAGGTTTTATCAATATTTTTTCCCATTTCCCCGCCCAGCGCATCAACCTCCCGAACCAAATGCCCCTTGGAGGTTCCTCCAATGCTGGGATTACAAGGCAGCATGGCAATGCTGTCTAAGCTAACGGCAAATAAAATCGTCCTGCAACCACTTCTGGCAGCTGCCAGCGCGGCCTCCACTCCGGCATGTCCGCCGCCGATTACAACAATATCCGCCGAATCTATAATATATTCTGACATCTACTTTTCCCTTTCCTGTCAAGAGAAGGTTCCTCTCTATCCTTTCCAGTATACCATATCTATATTTAAATGAAAACTCTATTTTTTAAATTGCTTAACTTTCCTTGCTGATTATTTAGCAGGAAGCCTGCGATTCTTTTTACCCTTCCAAAAGCGAAAACTCCAAATAAAAGACTTCCGGCTACTTCCTATTTTCCCAAGCAAAATCTGGCAAAAATTTGTGAAACGACGTCATCCTCCATATTTTCACCTATGATTTTTGACATTTCCAAATACGCCTTTTTCAAATCCATTGCCCAAAATTCCTCGCTAAAGCCCGCCTCAACGGAGGCAATCGCCTGCTTCATAGCCGCCGATGCACCGACCAATGCCTCTTTTTGCCGGAGATTGGTAATATACAGGCTGTCAGATTCCTCCATTTCCCCAAAGGAAAAAAGCTCGCTAATCATTTCCTCCAAACGGTCAATGCCGTATCCCGTCAAGGCAGAGGTTTCAATCAGGCGCGCGAACGGAAATTTTTCGGCAATATAGGCTCTGTCCAGCTTATTTTGCAGATCCGCCTTATTCAAAATAAAAATGCATTTTTTATCCCTGATCTCCGATAAAATTCGATGATCCTCCTCCTCCAAATCCAAAGAGCTGTCCAGCACAAACAAAAGCAGATCCGCCAGATGAATCGCCTCCAAGGATTTTTCAATACCCATTTTTTCTACCAGATCGCCGCTTTCTCTAATGCCCGCTGTGTCGATCAGCTTCAAATTGATTCCATTCAAATAATAATATTCCTCCAGCGTATCTCTGGTTGTTCCGGCAATATCGGTTACAATAGCGCGGTTGGAACGCAAAAGAGCGTTTAAAATAGAGGACTTCCCAACATTGGGCTTGCCGATAATCGCTGTCTTAATCCCCTCCCTGATCAATCTGCCGTTTTCATAGGAATTTTCCAAGGCCTCAACCTCCTTTAAAATCTCCCTTATACCGGCTATCATCTGCGATTCCTCCAGCATTTCAAATTCATATTCGGGATA
>JBGZBY010000046.1:0-30098 GCA_041844915.1 Eubacteriales bacterium | reverse complement strand
GATGTTCTTGTCAAGATAAAACATAATCTTTCTGCACACCGGTAAATTGCAATAGTAAATGTCATTCATAAATCAAAATTTTTAAGACGTCAATAGAAGCTCTTGATAATATTCTTTAGCCGTTCTTCCCTGAAACATTTCTCGTGGATAATTGTTCATCCATTCTTCTAGTTGCCGAATTCGCTTTTTGGTTACAGTTTAAAATCGGTACCTTTTTTGAAAAATCGGCGAATCAATCGATTCGCATTTTCGTTGCTCCCTCTTTCCTAAGAACTGTAAGTATGGGAAATCTTCCCGTAGATTGATGCCTTCCGCTCTCTCTTTGATACTCCTACCGCCTTTTTTCGGATCCGGTTTGGGTTTTTTCCGATCTTTCTGATACGGTATCCTTTGTCGTATCATCCAAAAACAACTCTCCATGAGTATAATTATATAAGGTTTTTACACAGAATAGATCGGGATATCCTTCTCGTTTGGCTTCATATAAGGCTGCAACCGGAGAACATTTTATTTTATAGCTTTTAATAAAACCGGACTAAAATATGGTATAATGTACTAAATATTGAGTGAAAAAAATTAGAATTTTGAGGACATCTCTCTATTTATCTGCAAGCTGAACAGATTGAAAATGAGAAGTTTATTGTAGGGTGTTAACAATGGAAAGAAATCTTGGTTTGTATTGATATAATTTAAAAGCCAAGACAGAGATAGTAAATCGAAAATTTTACTGTTTTTTCTTTGCCCAAAATGGAAATGGGGTTAAAAGATAGACATCAACACATCAAAAAAGGGACTTGACAAAGCGCTCTCTATCGGGCGGATCGGGATTTTCAGTCTTTAGAAGCATGCGTACGAACGCACCCAAAAAGGCGGCACAGCCCTTGATCTGGACTATCCCGCCTGCTCGGAAAATATACTTTCTTGTAACGAAAAATTAAGATTTTTCGGAGGAAAAATTTTTTAACTGTAGGCTTTCGCCGATTATTGCTTGCACGAGGCGGAGCACGATCCTATCGTATGTTTTTCAATTTGCGCTCCCATGCTTAAACAGCCCAGCCGCTTCTCAAAGCGGCACAGCCTATACGACCTTCAACCGGCTTTTCACATCATCTGAGGAAACTCTCCGGATATTGGCTCCCAGCTTTTGCAGCTTTTCTTCAATTCTTTCATAGCCGCGGTCAATATAGTCCAGATGAAATACGCCGGTTCTGCCCTCGGCAGCCAGTCCCGCTAGGACAAGTGCGGCTCCCGCCCGTAAATCCTTGGCCTTGACATCGGCTCCCAACAGCCTAGGCACTCCTTTGACGATCGCCGTGTTGCCCTCGACCGTCACATTCGCTCCCATCTTCAAAAGCTCCTCCACATATTGAAATCGGTCAATATAGACGGTTTCCGTAATGATGCTCGTTCCCTCAATCAAGGTCAAAAGCGCAGTCATCTGCGGCTGCATATCCGTCGGCAGACCGGGATAATACAAGGTTTTTAAATTACACGGCTTCAGCGGCTCGTCAACATAGACCCGAATGGAATCCTCCCGTTCCTCTAGCTTGACATTCATTTCCAAGAGCTTGGCCGAAATCGCCTCCATATGCTTCGGAATCAAATTTTTAACCACTACATCGCCGCCCGTAATCGCCGCCGCCACCATAAAGGTTCCTGCTTCGATCTGATCGGGAATAATCGAATATTCACAACCATGCAGCCGGCTTACGCCGTTAATCCGAATCACATCAGTGCCGGCTCCCTTAATATCGGCTCCCATGCTGTTTAAAAAGTTGGCCAAATCAACCACATGCGGCTCCTTTGCCGGATTTTCAATTACTGTCCTGCCCTCGGCAAGCGCCGCTACCATCATACTGTTAATTGTCGCTCCAACACTGGCGATATCCAGATAAATAGACGCTCCAAGAATCGGCGCCTTTTCTTCATTGGCAATAATAAAACCATGTTCAATTTTTGTACGAGCCCCTAGAGCCTCAAAGCTTTTAATGTGCTGATCAATTGGCCTAGTGCCCAGATTGCAGCCGCCTGGCATAATGACCTGCGCATGCTTAAATCTGCCCAGCAGCGCACCCAGCAAATAATAAGAGCCCCTGATCTGCTGCATATATTCTGAATCGACAACCGGTCTTTTAATGCCGCTTCCGTCAATCGTTACCCTTCCATTATGATAAGTAACCTTTGCCCCTAGGCATTCAATTCCCTTCATCATGACTTGAATGTCTAAAATATTCGGTACATTTTCAATCACACAAACATCCTGAGTCAGAGCTGCGGCAGCCAAAATCGGCAGGGCTGCATTTTTTGCACCGCTGACCTCCACCTGTCCCTTCAGCGCAATTCCACCCTCGATCAGCAATTGTTCCATTTTCTCACCTCTAAATTCCTTTTTTAAATAATTCCTTCATTCCCTTGAATTATAGCACGCTCTTATTTCAATTGCAAGTTTTATCTTTATAAATGTTCATTTTTAGAACACAGTCTGCAAAAGGGCTTTCTACTCATAATCCAAAAGCTCATTTTTTTCCGTGTCGATATAATAAGTCGTTCCATCTTCCAAAATCAGCCGGTAAACTGGTATCGCTTTAACCGTCAGCTGCTTGGTATTGAAATCCAAAATCCAGTAGCCGACATCGGCATCCCAAATTTTCCGCCTACCTGCCAAGCAATCCAGTAAACGAAGCGGATCCTCTGCTCCGAGGGGCAACCGCTAAAGCTCAAGAAAGTCATCGCAGCCTTTAAAGTTGTGATGGATACCACTCCTTTTGCAAAGAAAATCACGGATATTCTGATGCTTGATACTGTTTCACCTCATCTCCTCCTGTGAATTTAGCTCCACTCCTCCTGCAAAAGAAAATCACGGATATTTCGATGCTTGATACCATTTCGACTCATATCAAGTTCATCCAGTGAAACAACATATTTCGGAAAGTTATCACGAATACTGCTATATACTCCAAACTCCCGAACAATGGTTTCCTCCGCCGCAAGCAGATAGGCAACCTGAACATACAGCTTTTCCCCTCGTTTATCGCAGACGAAGTCGATTTCCTTATCTCCAGCTTTGCCAACCGTTACCTCATAGCCTCTGCGCAACATCTCCAGATAAACGATATTTTCAAGAACAAGATTGATGTTTCTTGTATTGCCCCCGTAGATAGCTTCGCGGATGCCATGGTCGGCAATATAGTATTTCTCGTTAGAAGCAAGAATTTGCTTACCCTGCAAATCTTCACGCTTCACCGGATAGAACAGATAGGCAGCGCAGCAGTATTTGATATAATTCAGGATTGTTTCCGGCGCTACCGTACGCTGCTCCCGCTTGAAGAACTTCGCAAGGGAAGTTGCAGAAAAGGCGTTACCCACATTCGCCATAACATAGGCAATAATGCGTTCAAGCAAATCCACATCTCTGATTTTGTTTCGCTTCACAATATCTTTTAGCTGAACAGAATTAAATAGGTCATGGAGATATTGCTTAGAAGCCGCATCCGCATACCGGAGGTTAGCAAGATAAGGCATACCGCCAAGCAGAAGATATTGTCCGAAGCATTTCTGAATTGACTCAGCGGGCGCGGCAGAACGATACATCTCCATAAACTCCGCAAAAGAAAAGGGATAGATCACAAACTCAACATAACGTCCTCCCAGATAGGTTGCAAGCTCACCAGAAAGAAGCCTTGCATTTGATCCGGTGATGTAAATATCACAATCCAGTGAAACGCGGAAGGAATTGACGCATTTTTCCCAGCTCTCGACCTCTTGAATCTCATCAAAAAACAGATACACCTTGCCTTCAATATCAGCCGCTCTCCTTGTAATCTCATCATACAGTGCCTTCGCAGTTTGCAGATGGGCACAGCCCATATCTTCAAAATTGATGGAAATAAACTGAATCGGACTGACACCTGCCTCCATCAGCTCCTGTTTGATCAGCTCCAGCATAACCGACTTTCCACAGCGACGAATGCCGGTCATAACCTTTATTAGCTCCGACCCAATAAATGGGCGAATACGACTCATATACATCTCGCGCTTAATCATAAATTTCTTAACTCCCTTCTTGTACCTGAGCATAACACATTTACAACTGAAATACAACTGTAAACCTATAGTCTTATCAGTTATAACTGATAAAACTATAGGTTTACAAAAAATCGTTAGCTGCACTTTGATAGCACATCAAAGAAATGAGGTATATTTTTTGATTTTCTTTCCGCGTTTTCTCTTTATAAATGTTCATTTTTAGAACACGGTTTGCAAAAGGGCTTTCTACTCGTAATCCAAAAGCTCATTTTTTTCCGCGTCGATATAGTAAGTCGTTCCATCTTCCAAAATCAGCCGGTAAACTGGTATCGCTTCAATCGTCAGTTGCTTGGTATTGGAATCCAAAATCCAGTAACCAACATCGGCATCCCTGATAATGATATTCTGCTTCGCCTGTTCCTCCATTTTATTCATAAAATAATACATGACCTCATCAAAGGCATGGATTTCCTCCTGCACACCGCTAAAATCAAGCGGCTCATAATAACGCCCAATCGCTTCGGTAATCCCGTTTTCGCCAATCTGAATCTTAAACTGACTGTTGAAAATGATCTCATTCCGGAACATTCCATTGATATCCAGAAGATATTCCGAGCCTTTAAGCTGGCGATTGGTCACCTGAAATTGCTTCCCTTCTTCTCCGATAAAATCTCGAACAAGCAGCATCGCCTTATTTTCCATGGCAGCAAGAGTAGGAGCTTCCGGTACATATCTGGGATTTTCCCCCTTGTAATAAAGCGTTCCGCTGTAATCTCCGGCATAAAATGCCAAAAGCTGCTTATCGCTTTGATAGGTATCCGCCAATGCCGCCTGATAGGTAATTTCCGAGCGATAGCTCTCTCCGGCAAAAATCCTCTCTAAAATTTTATCCTTTTTCCATTCTGCCGCCTTCAGATCCAAGGGCGCCTTGGGATAAAATTCCGGCAAATAAGCATACATCGTTACTCCCTTTTGCTTCATTACGCTTTCCAGCTGCCTGATCCGACTGCTCGAAAGCGTATAGCTCCGCTGATTCTTAATTCCCCGATAAACATAAAGCCCAACATTGATCGCCAGAAAAATCACAATGAAAATCGACAGTATCTTATTCCAATTCATCGTTTCCCTCCTCGCCATTCAGCGAATAGATCCATTCTCCCTCGGAGGTTTTGACTGCCCAGCCGAGCCGGATGGCTTCTCCTTCGACAAAATATGCCAGTGCCAAACTTTTAACAACTGCTTTATCATGCGTCTGATAGAAACGGTTCAGCACCTCCTCATAATTAACCTGGAAACGCACCCCCTGCTGCAAAAGCTCCTCCGCCTGAAGCAGCAGGCGCCGGTAAAAGACCACCTGCTCTCTCTCCACTATGATTTCCATTGGGGTCGTTGCCCCATAGTATTCGGTCATCTCTTCCTTCCAGACCAGACGATGCCCCCGAAAATAATAATCAAATCGAAAAATATGCTGCTCTCCCTCCTGCCGATAGTCCGCCAGCTTAAATTCCTGGCTGCTCAGCAAATGATCCCTTCTCATAAACTCAAAAGCTCTTTTCAACGCTTCTCCTGCTGAAAGCTCTGCTTGCGCCTGATCTACCTGCTGGACAAAACGATAGGTAAAAATTCCCTTGGGATCGTACTGCGTCAAAACCGATGAATCGCCAAAGCGGACTCGCTCCTCCTCCTGAATATTCCACAGAATCCGAGGATTTTTTATGTAAAAAAAGATATAGTCCGACAATTTTTCCACATCAATTTTCTGCTGCCCTGACACCTCCGTCAAAAAGGCCGGCTCCCGCCTCCATTCCTGCGGCAGAATATAATTCTGATTCTGTGCCGGCAGCAGCGCCTCTCCCTGAAAAGCCGTCAATCCTCTTTGCTTAGCTGAAAGCAGCAAGGTTCCTCCCGCGGCCGATGGATTGCTGATATAGGCAAAAAACACTTCATTTTCGTCGGATAAGCTGCTTTTCAGAATCGAAAAACCCTTTACTAACTCCGTATTTTCATCAAAAAACAGCAGCAGCAAATTGTTCTCTGCCAGTCCCGCCGGTACTAGCGCCATAGTGCTGATCTCTCCCGCTTCCGCCGCCGGAGCCACTTGTGCGATTCGGCTGACAACCGCTTCAGAAATCGGCATGGAAAAATGATATAGAATATGCGGCTTATCAAATAAATTTTCATAGGGATATTCCTTTAGAGGAGTCATCTGCGCCAGCTGGCGAATCACCCTGCCGACATCCTTAACCAACGAGCCGAATACAATCCCCGCCGAATCAACTGCATAGTATTCTCCCTTTGTTTCACCGCGGTAAAGCGCAATATGGTCCGGCTCTAAAATCAGCTCCTGTAGGGCCTGCTCCGCTGCTGTTTTTCTGGGAATAGAATAAAAAAAGCTATGGCTTGAATTGTTTTCAAACCACAACCTTTCAATCTGCCAAAAGCTCAATAAAATAAGCATCGTCAATACAATCGACTTTATTGCTGTTTTGCCGCTCATCTCTGCTCCGTTCTTTTGTTTCTGCTATTGCCTGTTTTTTTACATACCGCTCCAAATCAAGCCCCTCAAGCGTTGCCTGGCTTCTCCCGCCGAAGCTTGGCCGGCAAACCTCTATTTCATAAATTGCAGCGTCATGCTTTCCAGCTTATCCTTGGTCTTGATATCCTCAACAATGATCTGGTACAGCTGATGCTCACTTTTTTCACCCTCTCCGGTTGTCCGAATTAGCAAATAGTTAACACCAACCCTATTCAGCTCGATTTCCGCACTAAACAGCTTGCTCGCTCCGATTTCATACTGCGTATTGCTTAAAATAACCGGCGCCGCCTTATCCTCCGTTTTTTCCAGCGCAAAAAGAACAATATTGATTTTGTCCTCCTTGCTTCCGGTTCCCAAAAGCTTTCGAGTACCAGTAAACAAGCGATTTTTTTTCTTACCTAAGCCCTCGGTCAAAGTCAGAGAGCCAATTTGTTCAACCGATGAATTTTCCTCCTGCTTTAGACTTTCTTCTAATTCATTGACATATTGCATAAGAGTTTCCGCCATTGCTTCGACTTCCTCTTTTTCCTGAACTGCCTTTTCTTCTGCTGCCTTATAATTCAAGACTTTATTCGTCTCCCGCGTTTTGCTGTTTAATACCTGCGATGCCTCGGCGGCAAAAGAAAAGATAATAGCCCATGCGAAAATCCATCCGATTATTACAGCTTTTTTCATAATCTCTCCCTTCATTTTGCCTGATTTTACCGTTTCCCGCTTTTCCTGCAAAAACCTCCTCCATTTCCGCCCCTTTTGCAGCATCTGCAAAAAATAACTGCCTCATCTGGCTGCTTTATCTACGGGTCAATATCGTCCTAAGATTTTTGCCTTTATAGCAATACCATTATACAATATTGATATTACAATTCTATTACAAAGTCTTAACGGATATATTACTTTCTGCTGCCCTCCGGCACATGCCCAAGCCAGCTGAAAATATCGGCTCTCTCGCAGGTCTTTTCCCAAAGCCGCAGACCCTTCCATATCCTGCGCCTTCCATCGCAAACAGACTTCACCGCTTAAATCAGCAAGGAAAATACAGATAATACAACCCCTCCTGCCGAGCATCGACTTCCCCAAAGCCGCAGCTGCGCCTTCCAGCGCAAACAGACTTCACTGCTTAAATCAGCAGGGAAAATACAGATAAAAGCAGCTCCCCTTACCAAGCTCGGAGGTTACCTCAATCCTGCCGCCATGATACTGCATAATCTCCTTGACAATGGCCAGCCCCAAGCCGGTGCCTCCCATTGCCCGAGAGCGCGCCTTATCCACGCGATAAAAGCGCTCGAATACCCTCGGCAAATCCTCCGGCGAAATCCCCATTCCCTGATCTCGAACCTCTCCGACAACAAATCCCTCCCGCGAATACAGCGTCACCTTGATCTCGCTGCCGTTGCCGCTGTATTTTACCGCATTAGAAATCAAGTTGCGAAAGACCTGCGAAACTCTGCCGGCATCGCCGTGGATATAATATTTTTCCGCCGCCTCAAACAAAATCTGCTGCTCCTTTTTACGCGCATGAATCTGATAGCGCTCCACCTCGTTCCGCACCAGCTCCGCCAGCTCGACTCTTTCCATTTGAAAGCTCAGCTTCTTATTATCCAGCTTGGACAGTTCCAAAAGATCCTGCACCAATGTCGTCATTCGATCGCTTTCCGAATTGATTACCTGTAAAAAGCGATTGCGGTTATCCGCATCCTCTGGCGAAAGCTCAAGCAGGGTTTCCGCATAGCTTTTTACCGTAGTAATCGGTGTTCTTAATTCATGCGAAACATTGGCGACAAATTCTTTCTGAATCTGCTCCAGCTTTTTATGCTCCGTTACATCCTGCACAACGCAAATTACTCCCCTGACAACGTCATCGTCACTGAAATAACGGGCGAAGGCCACATTGTAATACTGGCTTTCCTTTTCCAGAATAAATTTCAACTGCTCCCTGTCAAGCCGCTCTGTCAGCTGGCTATAAGAAAGCCGGAAAGGCTCGTAAAATATTTCCTCATACTCGCGAGCCGCCGAAAAGCCCAGCATTCGCACCGATGCCGGATTTTTATGAATAACGCGGCCGCTCTCGTCAAAAACTAAAATTCCATCCGTCATATAGTAAAGGATGGTTTCCATCTTATTTTTTTCGCCGGCTATCTGCTCCAGCGTCTGGTGAAGCGAGCTCGCCATATAATTAAAATTTTCAGTCAAATCGCCGATTTCGTCATTAGACAGCACCGGAATCGGATTGCGTAAATTGCCTGCCGCCAAGTCCTTTGCCCGCTTTGACAGGGACCGAATCGGCTTGGTCAAATAGCCGGAGAAAATATACCCCAGCAGCATTGCCAGACCAATCGCCAGCACCAGCGAAACCGAAATAACATATACCGTCCGCTTGATGCTCTCCTCCACCTGCTCCGTACCCTTTAAAAAATAAAGAATAAAGGCAACCTTCCCTTGATTATCTTTAATCGGCAGCGCCAGACCCATCATTCGGTCGTTCTCTCGAATATTGCCGACTCTGTCAAATTCCTCCAAGGAGCCGCCCGTACTTGCCGCCATAATCTGCGGCGTCAGCAGGCGCTGGGTAATCTCCACCTCCGAGGTCGTATAAATCACCTCGCCGTTCGTCTTTAGCATATAAATAACGCTGTCGGAAAACGGGAATTCACTGGTCAGCACCTCTATATACAGCTTTTCCAGCGTTTCGGCGTCCTTATCCTCCGTCGAAATCGCCGAAAACATCGCCGACAGGCGCAGCAAATCCGTTTCTATCACCTTGTATTCATTATCTCTGGTTAGATAAACAATCAAAGTACCGCTTGCCATCATAACAATAATGACCAGCAGCACATAGATAATTACCAAACGCCAGCGTATACTTCTTAATTGCATGTGTTCTCCCTAGAATCCGCCTTTTTTCGGTGTAAAATAGTAGCCCACTCCCCGCTTGGTCAAGATATAGACAGGGTTACCCGGCTCATCCTCAATTTTTTCGCGCAAACGACGCACCGTCACATCGACTGTGCGCACATCGCCATAATATTCATAGCCCCAAACCTGCTCCAAGAGCTGTTCTCTGGTAAAGATTTGATTGCCCTGCTCCATTAAAAACTTAAGCAGCTCATATTCTCGAACCGTCAGATCAATCTCCGTCTTATCCTTGGTCACCTTGTATTGAACTGTATCGACCTCCAGCTTCCCAAAACGCAAAATCTTATCGGGAAAGCTCTGCTCCTCCATACTCTGGCGGCGAAGATTGGCCTTGACTCTGGCAATCAGCTCCCGAACGCTAAAGGGCTTTGTAATGTAGTCATCCGCGCCAAACTCCAGCCCCAGCACCTTATCCACTTCCTCAGCCCTGGCAGTCAGCATAATGATCGGCACATTGGATTCCTCCCGAATCATTTTGCACAGCCCAAAGCCGTCCAGCTCCGGCATCATAATGTCCAGCAACAGCAGATCTGGCTTTTCTCGTTTAAAGGCTTCATAGCCCTGTCTGCCGTTTTCGGCGGTGTGAACCTCAAAGCCTTCCTTTTCCAGATTAAAGCGTAAAATTTCTACGATATTGCTCTCGTCATCGACAACTAATAATTTATATCCCATAGTCACTTCCTAACCGTCAGCGATTCTGTAGCTTCTTGCTTTATTATAGCTTTTTTTATGAAAAAGCACAAGTATTATATAGGGATTTCCGGCAAGGCTCCCCGTTTTCGCCGCCTCTTCCTCATCCGCTTACTCTAAGACCCTTCCTTGGAATATCCTCTCCTAAGGCCTGCGGCGGCAAAAGCTTCAAAATTTCGCGTGGCTCCGCGCTCAAATGGCCAGCCTCTGCCCAAGCGCCTTATTCTTCCACATTTTCCGGCCGATAGGTCGGCACCAGCCTTTTGACAATCTCCTTTATCTCCGCTTCCCTTTCTATCGCCTGCTTCAAAAGCTCTATATTCTCGGCAAAGGCCTCCTCCTCCATTGGAATCGGCTTTCCGATATGAATCAGTTTATTGCAGGTTTCCTGCAAGCCCTCCTCCGCCATTAAAAATTCCTCATACAGCTTTTCTCCGGGTCTTAATCCAATATATTCAATCTGAATATCCCGATCGGGAATAAAGCCCATCAGCCGGATTAAATTCCGCGCCAAATCAACGATTTTGACCTGCTCTCCCATATCCAGCACAAAAATTTCTCCGCCGCCGGCAAGCGCTCCCGCCTGAAGCACCAGCGCCACCGCCTCTGGAATGGTCATAAAATAGCGAATGACCTCCGGGTGCGTGACCGTAACCGGCCCGCCGCGCAGAATCTGTTTGCGGAAAAGCGGCACAATGCTGCCGTTGCTTCCAAGGACATTGCCAAAGCGCACTGCCGCAAATTCGGTTGCTGATCGTTTGTCAAAGCTTTGAATCAGCATTTCACAGATTCGCTTGGAAGCGCCCATGATATTTGTCGGATTGACCGCCTTGTCGGTCGAAATCAAAACAAAGCGCTTCACTCCATAAGAATCCGACAGCCTTGCCATGGTCTGCGTCCCGAAAACATTGTTTTTAATCGCCTCATTCGGACTTGCCTCCATTAACGGAACATGCTTATGCGCCGCCGCATGATAGACAATCTCCGGCCTATATTTTTCAAAAATGGCCGCCATTCTTCTCTCATCGCAGACCGAAGCAATCAGCACAACCAAATCCAGCTCCTTATGCACCGCTTTTAGCTCCTGCTCAATCTCATAGGCATTGTTTTCATAAAAATCCACAATCAGCAGCTGCCTCGGTTCATATTTTGCCAGCTGCCGGCACAGCTCGCTGCCGATCGAACCGCCGCCGCCAGTTACCATGATCGTTTTGCCGCCGACATATTTCATGATACTGTCCAGATCCAGCTCGACCGTATCTCTGCCAACCAAATCCTCAATATCCACATTGCGAAGCTGAGAAGCGCTGACCTGCCCGTTGATCAGCTGATACATGCCCGGCAAAAGCTTAAGAGAGCATTCCGTTTGCCTGCAAATATCCAAAATCGGCTTTAAATGCTCCTTGGAATAGGAGGGAATCGCCAAAATGATGTCCGTCACCTCGTATTTATCCACCATGCGCAGGATATCCTCTCTGTCCCCGACCACCTTGACGCCCTGAATATAGCTGCCCAGCTTACTGCGGTTATCATCTATGGCACAGACAATCCTGCCGTCTAGGTGCTGGCTGTTATTGATTTCCTTGATAATCGCATTGGCCGCTTCACCGGCGCCGATGATCATCGTTCGCCGCTTCCGGTTCTGCCGATAGCGGTTATTTATCATTCGCAAAAAACGATAGGCAAAACGCACCGCTCCTACAAAAAACAGCAAAAAGACCAAATACAGCGGATGAAAGCTGCGCGGCACATGAATCCCCAAAAGCATCATACCGCCAAGCTGAAGCGCCGCCGATACGGCGCAGGCATACGCCACATTGGTCAATTCTTCAATACCTGCATATTTCCACAGGCTATGATAAAGCCGAAGCGCCCAAAATACCGCCAAGGTCACTGCCGTATTTATCAGGGCATAACGAAAAACCGCCTCGCTGTAATTGACCGGAATATTATTCAGGCTAAAATCAAAGCGCACGATCAGTGCGCACCAGGCGGCAAAATTGATCAGTAAAATATCGAGCAAAAGCAAAAAAGCCCTTCGCACCAGCAGCTTTTTATCCATGTTCTTCCAACTTTCAGGCATGATACTCCCCTCTTTCTAAAGGTTTTTTTCTATCATAGACGGAAACCAGTGCCCTGTCAAGTATTTTCCTTGTCTGCTTCTGCCTCTTGATTTTTATTCCTCTATTTCCACGCGGTTCCTGCCCTCCCTTTTCCCGCGATACATTTGCTCGTCGGCTTGGCGAATCATTTCATAGATATCCCGATAGCTTTTGGAGGAAACTCCGCCAAAGGTAATGGTTACGCTGATCGGCTCTTCACCATAATAAATCGGCGACTCCTCCACCCTTTTGCGTACTCTCGACAGCAGCTCCCTGACCTCGGAGACCTTCAGAGCTTCCCTCCCATAGGGCTTGTCCTTAATAAGAATCAAAAATTCCTCTCCGCCCCAGCGAGCTACGATGTCCTCTCCGCGCAACTCACGGCTTAAAATCCCCGCCACCTGCTTTAATACTGTGTCGCCAAATTCATGTCCATAGGTATCGTTAATCCTCTTGAAATGGTCAATATCTCCAAAGATCAGAAAAAATTTCAAATCTTCCAGCTGCAACCGTTCGTTCCAGTCCGATAAGATCTGATTCATCCGCCGCCTGCTCAAAAGCCCCGTCATTTCATCCAGCACAACACTCTGCTTAATTTCCTCTACCTTCTTTTGCAGGAACAAAATTTCCATGGCCTTGGAAATTCCCAGCACGCGATCGGCGAAAAATATAATCGCAAAGACAAAGGTAATATTAAGCAGAACAAAAATGCCCTCCAGCTGATACAGCATATTCCACTGCGTTTCTCTATAAACCACAAAATACAGCAGAACATAAAGCAGGGCTTGTACGATCCCCAAGATATAAAAATATCTTCTCTCCTTAAAGGGCACGGTAATCGCAACAATCAAAAAGGCAAAAATCCAGTTCTGGAAACCATAATCCCAGCCCATGGAAAATGTCGCCAGCGCAATAAAAACCGTAGCCTCCACAAAGCAGAGAAAAATGACCTCCTTCTGGTAGCGACGAATCAATTTCAGTCCAATTGAAAAGACGAAAATACTGACAATATTATACGCCTTCATCAACGGAACATCCCAATAAATAAAAAAGCCTTCAAATAAGATATGCACAATCCATGCGGTCAAAATCAAGGAGTAATACAGCGGGAATTTTCTCAAATCTTGCAGTTTCTTGTTTTCCATAGCTTTTCCCTTTTGTCCTTCCAGCTCGTTCCTGGTTTATATAGGTATTAAGTCTTAGTTTTCCTTCTCGTTCTTTCTCTCCTCTTGCTAAAGCCTCTCACATTATACCTTATATTTACTGGTTTGTCTATTTATAATTCTTATTTCCTTCTTTTTTTACCAGAAAATTTTTCGCTCGTTTTATGGGCATTTTGCATATATTTAGTTCTTTTTTCCTATTTTATAGAGGCGTCTTTGCCGCTTCAAAATTAAAAGCATCCCCAGTCATCGGAGCATGCCGCTCTATACTCCTCCTATAGCTTTTCTGTATTCTTCTATATTCTCTCCGTTCCCTCCTGCTTTCGCCATATTTTTCAATTTTAAAGCCCGAAAGCCGTTAAATTCCAAAGGCTCTTTCCCTTCTCGATTATTTTCTAGTCATCAAGACCAAAATAAAAGTCTTATTCGCGCGCCGAGGGCAGAACGGCCTTCGCCATCCTGCCCTCGTTTTCTTGATTTTTTCTCTGTCAAGGTCATTGACCAAAATATTCTGCTCTCCCTCTGACAAAAGTAAATACCCCGACCAGCTCAAAAATTGCTGGCTCCAGTCAAAGTAACTAACTCCTCCCAAAACAATCCATTCCGCTTGGCAAAAGCCTTCTGTCATCTTATTGAAGAGATTTTTCCACAATCAGCCCTCATACAAAACAATTTTTCCCTGCGCTAAACTGGGCTGCACCTGTATTATCTTTTGATTATACGAGCCGACCCAAGGCTTTTCAGGACTGAATTTATCCCTCTCAAATTTACCGTCAATCAGAATATCCACATATTCCAGCAGCGGCAGATCCTTGATTTCCTCCCAAAGATAGCCCGTATAGAGCCAGACGCTTTTGTCCGGAAAGCTCCGGTGAATTTCCGCCAAAAGAAGGTGCAACTCCGCCCGGTTTTGCGGATGAAGCGGATCACCTCCCGATAGCGTAACTCCGTCAATATAATCCTTATCCAGCGCCTCCCACAGCTCCGTTTTGGCTTTTTCTTCAAACAAAAGCCCACCTTCACAATCCCATGTCACCGGATTGTGGCAGCCCGGACAGGCATGAATGCAGCCCGCCAGCCACAGCACGACTCGAAGCCCTTCGCCATTATTCATATCGTCCTTGGTAATATTATGATAACGCATTTTTTCACCCTGTGATTGCTGTCTTAACTGTAGCCGCGTTCTTGAAAGGAAACAAGCTGCGGCTTAAATTCCCGTACTGCTGCTTTTTCTGCGGCGGCCTGTTTCTACCGCCACCCGATTCTTAACGCTTATTTCCATCACATCGTAATCCGCTCGGAAATCTCAACCGTTTTGGCATGATTGAGTCTGGTATCTCCCTTTACTCTGGAAAAACTTAAATATCCGTTCATCCGATCAATCTTTGTCAAATTCTCCGAATGACATTTCGGACAAACCTCCATATTCAGCTCCTGATACCCGCAATCATCACAATAGGACAGCGCCATATTGATTCCCTCATAAAAGCCCAGCTGCATCGCCCGACGCACCAATGTTCGAATCGCCTTGGTATTGTAGGGAACATTATAGCGAACATACTGAATTTTTCCACCATTGAGCAAATTCCAGAAACGCTTCTCATAGTCCTGCTTCTCAATCGGCGTTACCTCCTCGGTCACATGCAGATGGAAGCTGTTGGTAACATAGGCGCGATCAGACACATTTTTGACCCGTCCGTAGAGCTTGCGAAACTGCTCTACCTGCGTGCCGCATAGGGACTCTGCCGGTGTGCCGTAAATCGCATACAAAATACCGTCCTCTGCCTTATATTCCTGTGTTTTTTTATTGATATATTCCATTACCTCCAATGAAAAATCCGCATCCTCCTTCAAAGATTTGCCATTGTGAAGCTGCTGCAGCTCATTCAGCGCCGTAATGCCAAAAGAGAAGGTCGCCGCCGCCAGAATCGGCCGAATCTTATCCGAATGCTTCAAATGCCCTTTGTAAAAGCCGCCTTCACAAAATGCCAAGGGATTGACCGACGCCCGAAGATTTCCCAAGTATTCATAGGTTTTTTGATGCAAAACGCGAATCATTTGCAAATAATAGTCCAGAACCTCATAAAAGTCCTTCCCTTCTTCCTTTGCCTTGGCATAAATCATTGGCAAATGCAGGCTGATCGCTCCACCGTTCCAGCGGCCGGTAAAGACCGGCACATCCTTTTCGTCTGCCGGCTTAATACCGCCCCTCTCATACCAAGGGCTTAAGAAAGCCCGACAGCCCATCGGCGAAATCACCTTTTTGTATTTCTTGTACATTTCTGCAACATAGCCTTCTCCGGTCAGGCTGAGAAAATCCGGATACATCGTTTTGGACGAGCATTCAATCGCCAGCTCAAAAATATCCTCCAGCTCCTTGCCTTCTCCATGAAGCTCCTCATCGTACAAAAATACGATTTTCGGGAAAAGCACCGGCTTCTTAAAGCCCGCCTTGCCCTGACCGCCCATATGCACCCGCAGCATACATTCCGTCGCCAGCCTGCCCCATGGGTCAGTCGCCAATCCCGCTGTAATCGTAATAAACGGATAGTCGCCGCGGCTGCTGCCAACTGTATTCAGCTTGTATTCCAGCCCTTGAAAGCCCTGCTCCATATCCCGGCGCACTCTCGCCAATACCTTTTGCTCAATCCGCTCCTGCTGCGCTTCGGAAATCTCTCCTACAATCATATCACTGTATTCATACTTATACTTCTGATAGCTTTTTTCGGCATACGGCGCAAGAATCTTATCCAGCTCGCCGATCGTAAAGCCGCCGTATTGCTGCGCCGCCGTAGAAAGCACAATATCTCCGATTACATCAAACGCCGTATCCAGGGTTTTCGGCTCATTATACCAGATATTGGCCATTTCAAAGCCGCCGGTCAAAACTGTTTCCATGTCAAACAAACAGCAATTCATAGTATCCAAACGGCTGACCATATCATGAATATAAATATAGCCAGCTCGAATAGCACTTCTTTCCTCCTTGTTTAAAAAGAATTTCTGATACAGCTCCTTGTTCAGCTGATTATAAATCAAGCTGCGCTTTGTCGCCACCAGCGCCGAATCCGTATTTGAGTTTTCCTTATCGCCAATATAACGAACCTTCTGCGATTTGCGATACACATCATCCAGCATATTGACAAAGTCAATCTTGTAATTCCGGTACTCCCGATAGGATTTCGCCACCGCCGGATTGACCCTGTCCAGAGCGTATTCCACAAAATTATGCATGGTTTCAATCGGCACAATATTCGTATTTAAAAGCAAAATTTTCTCCGTTACCAGGTTAACGATTTCTCTTTCTTCCTCCGCCGTAAACTTCACCAATACCCTGTCCGCCGATTTCTTTACTGCCGCCACGATCTTATCAGCGGTAAAGCTCTGCAAGGTCGAATCCTTTTTCCTGACTTTGATTTCTTGTAGCTCCATAATACACCTTCTTTGGTCTGCCATGTGGATAAAACTATCTCCAAGCTCCTCCCGCTGCTTCAAAGACCAGGAGAGCTTATCCTTTCCAATAGAATACACTATATATTGAGATTGAATAACATATTAGCACTATATATTGTATAAGTCAAGTAAAATTCCATTATCTCCTTCCAGAAAATTTCACGAAAATTTGTTCGTATTTTTATAGAAACTTTTTCATTGTTTTTCTTGACAGGCGCAACTCCTTTTTTCCAAAGGATTGCTTTATTCTTAACAATTTTATATTTTTTTGCACTCCGCTTCTCCATTTTGCTTCTCACCGCAAAGCCCATATCCTAAGCAGCCGAATAGGGAAAAATTCTGCCGGCAAAAATCTTTCCCTATCCGGCGACAGGCAGAATAAAACAATGCCTCTATCCAGCAGACACTTTCCGTTCTGCTTAATAGAGGCATCTTCTCCGGCAGACATGCTCCTTAAAGCGGCAGGCCCGCCCTTTCCGCATTAAAGCCGATGTATTATTAACACAAGTCCTCTCCGACTCTCGGCGGAGAGGACCATACACTTTTCCGGCAGCACGCACGCTGTGTCCTTCGCACAAAAGCCTGTCCCTATTTGCTTTGCTATTTCACACGCAGCCGGCGATAGCTTCGGTATATCAGCGGAAGCAGGGCGACGGCGGCCACAACGTAAGCAGCTAAAATAAAAGGAATTTGTCGGAAAACGATACTGCCAAGCTGATATAAATACGGGATACGGGCGCAGTTTACAATATTGGTCAGCTGATCCGGTGTCAGGCTGAAAAAGGTCCGGAACGGCAGGACTCTGCCAATAAACGGCGAAACACAGAACAAAACAAACGGAATCATGACGGCAATACTCATTGTCCTTGTTTTTGCTGCGATCAGCATAGAAATGGACGCAGAAAGCAGGCTGGCGATATAGCCGCCCAAAACAACAATCCCGTACATTTGTCCCATAGTAACCGCATAAACCGCATAGGGCTGATGAAACTGATATGCCGTTTTTGCGCCGCTGACGCCCATAGTGCTAAAGCAAACAGCGGACAGTAATCCGATACCGACTCCATAAACCAATGTCGTAATAATCAGTCCGGCATAAATTTTTGTATGTACAGCCCTGCTCCGTCCGTATCTCGTGGAAAAAAACACCGAATCTGCTCTGCACTGAAATTCCTCCGCAAAAATTCCCGCCGTTAAAAAGCCTGTGATAATAATCAGAATAAGACTGTAGGTCGTAGCATAGAGCAGCATCGTTTCCCAAGTATCAGACGCTTCATAATAATAGGGCGTTTTAATCCTCTCATACTGCTCTGCCAAAAATGATTGCTTCTCCGATGTATCGCCGTACTCCGCACTCATAGCGCGCAGATTTTTGCGATAAATATTATAAATCTCCGCAATCTGTGCCGAGTCTGCCGAAAGGATAGCCTCATAGTCATCGAGCTCCTTCAATTTACCGACCAGCAGCTTGCTGGCCGAATAGATGATATCCAAGGTAGACTGCTGCTCACCGGCCTGTCTGCTTTTCACAATCCTGGCAATCCGCTCCGGCGTCAGCTCTCCCTGCCAACGATTCTTGTCCTCGATCATGATGCGGGCGGCGGAAAAGCCGGTACGCGTTTGACCCTCCGCATCCACCGCACGAAAGCTGCCCATCGCAAAGCTGCTGAAAGCCAACGCCAGCAGCAAAGAGGCAGTAAGCAGTATACGGTTCATCCGCTTATTCAAAAGCTTTTTCAATTCATATTTCAGCAGCATTCTGCCTCTCCCTCCTTCTCGCCAAAATAAAATAAAAACGCGTCCTCCAGCGTAGCCTGCTCCCGCCGCGCCCCCGGTATGGGCGAACACTCCGAGAGAATACGCAGCTCTGCCCCCAGCGGAGTTGTTTTCACATTTGCCACCAGATAATGCTTCAGATACTCGTCCGTCTCCTGCCGGGAAACCACACAGGTCCAGACTTCCTTACCAATGGAAAAAACAATGTCCTCCGCCGTTCCGGTAAGAAGGATTTCTCCTTTTTTCATCAGAATAATTTCATTTGCAATAAACTCCACGTCGGAAACAATATGAGTTGACAGCAAAACCAATCGCTCCTCGGCAAGTTCGCTGATAAGGTTGCGGAAGCGAATTCTCTCATTCGGATCAAGTCCGGCGGTCGGTTCGTCCAGAATAAGTATTTTAGGGTCATTCAACAGCGCCTGCGCAATGCCAACACGTTGCAGCATACCGCCCGACAGCTTTCGCAGCTCAATTTTAGAAGCTTTTTTCATGCCAACCTGCTCCAAAAGCCTATCCGCTTGCTTTTGGGCAAATGCCGGCCGCAATCCCTTTAGCGATGCGATATACATCATATAATCCGATACCGTCAAATCGGGATAATAGCCAAAATCCTGCGGAAGATACCCTAACAGACGCCGATAAGCGCCTTCCATTTTAAAAATATCCCTGCCGTCCCAAGTAATGCTTCCGCTTGATGGCCGAATCAGGGTACCGATCATACGCATCAAGCTCGTTTTTCCGGCGCCGTTCACGCCCAACAGCCCATAAACGCCTCTTGTCATGGTAAGATTCAGCTCCTTTACCGCTGTAAAGCTGCCATATTTTTTTGTCAGTTTATTCAAAGACAGTTCCATTTAAATTCACCTCCAAGGATCTATCACAGCTTTTCAGCAGCCGATACACAGAAAACATCAAAAACAAAAGGGCAATGCCGGTAATGCCCAGCCAAACCGGCAGAGTAACGGCAGAATATAGCCGGTCGTTGGCGGCAATCGTCCACCAGAATCCGCTCCACAGTATGCAAAGCCCTATTGCCGGCAAGCCGCTGCGGCTTTGCTTTTCAAGCGTCACAAAACAAATACAGGCCGTTATGGTCATAGGCAACAGAAACTGCGTAATCAACGCTGTCATCGCAATCTTCAGCAGGAAATGCACGCCGCCTATAAAAGCCGTCAGCAGCAGCACATCTGCGGCGCCAAGCAAAAAAATCCTCGCCGCGTAGATTTGATGCAGGGAATAGTAAGACGCGATTTCCACCTCTATGCAGTGATTGGATAAATTCCGCCATAGCTCCGGCACCAAAACAATGGCAAACAGTGCGGCAAACACCCCCATTCCCCGCCGCATATAAAACGCTTCCCCTTCCGCTGCAAGAAACTGCCACGCCAAATACAGTACGGCAAATTGGAGCATCCACCATCTCTTGCGAATCATGCGGAGCTGATTCCAAACAAATTCCCGATGGTAAAGAAGCTGCTTGCTCTCATGCTCTAAAAAAGCCATCTTAGATTTATGAACAACCGCCTGTATTTCCGCTTCATCTGCTACTATCTCAATCCGCTCCTTCTCTAATAACTTTTCTATGCCCATGCTATTCCTCCGTTTTCAGCCATGCCTCTAATTGTTTTTTTGCTTTTTTCAAGCGGTACTTCACAAGCGGAAGTCCAATTCCCAAAATATCCGCAATCTCACTCTGCTTTAAGCCCTGATAATAGTACAGAATAATCACCTCCCGAAATTCTTCCGGCAAACGATCAAGACATATACGAACGCTAATTTGCGCTGTCAGATCGTCCTCCGAATTTTCCGAAAACTCCTCCGGCAATCCTACCGATTGCTTTCCAGCCTTTTTATAGTAGTTTTTGCACAGGTTTCCAGCAATCGTATAAAGGTAATTCTTCGCCTTGCCTTCATGCGTATACGCGGAAAATTCAGCAAAAAAGCGCAAAAAGGTATCCTGCGTGAGATCCTTTGCTTCTTCACTGTCGCTGCAGTGATAAGCGCAATACCGCAGCATATCCGAATAGTATTGGCGTATAAAAAGGTCAAAGGCAGCTTCATCCCCTTGTCGCATTCGTTTTATCAGCTTGTAATCCGTATCCACATGCATCCTGCTTTCCCTGTCTAAAATTTCTATCTATTTATATAACAACCCAAAGCCCAAAAAAGATAGCGGCATTCCCAATTTTTTTAAATTAACGAGAAACTTAACCTCCCCACCGGTTGCCCCTGCATAGCGGCCTTTTCCGGATCGCCCCTCCTTCCCCGATCTTGAAACAGGCTCTCCCCATAATTTTCCATTTTCTTGCCTTCAAATCGAAATGACGGCAGAAAAGCCCTAAAGAAGAAAGGCAAAGAAAAGGCGACATAGATTTCTAAAATATCTATGCCGCCAGCTGATTTATTCCTCGGGTAATTTTGTTGCTACCTTTTCCGCCGCCTCTCCCGATCGGCGAAAAAAATGTTCCGTCCAGCGCTTCCCCGCAAAGGCCAGTAGGTAGGAGCTGACAGCAAGCAAAATAATCGTTGCTCCGGATGGGATATTCATACGGTACGATAGAGCCAAGCCCGCCATATTAAATAGCACTCCCAAAAGACTTGCCCCAATCATGACTCTGCTCAGACGATTGGTAAAGAGCTTGACAATTGCCGGCGGTGCTGTCAGCATGGCAATGGACAGAATGATGCCGACTACCTTAATCAAGATTACAATACTGACAGAAACCATCAAAAACAGGACAAATTCCAAGCCGCCCGTTCGTATTCCCATGATTCTGGCATATTCCTCATCAAACAAATAGATTTTCCAATAATTGTACAGGGAAAATACGATCAGCAGAGTGACCAGTCCGAGAATCATTATAACCTTCAAATAAACACTGTTGACCGTTAAGATATCGCCAAACAGATATGAGGTCATTTCCGGCGGATAGCCCGGAGTCAGGGCAATAAAAAGAATCCCCAGAGCCATTCCTGCCGCCCACAACATACTGATCAGAGTATCTTCGTTGGTATTGCTTCTCTTGCGGATTTGCGCTACTCCCAGCGCCGCCAGAACCGCAAAGCCGATTCCGCCGAAAATTGGCTCAATCCCCAAAAAATAGCCCAAGCCAATCCCGCCAAAGGACACATGAGCAATCCCTCCGCTAAAGCTGACCAGCTTTTTTTCTACAATAATCGTTCCGACAATGCCACATACCACGCTGGCAAAAAGAGCTGCTAAAAAGGCATTTTGCAGAAAGGTATATTTAAAAATCGCCTCTATCATGGTTCCCCTCCTCCGCATTTATTGACATTCGCCGCCACATCGGCGGCACGTCCTTCACCGTCCGGTCGACATAGACAAAGCGAGAAATAAAATCCGCCGCATCCAGCTGATCATGCGTGATCATCAGGATTGTAATATTTTTGTTCAATTCGGTCAAAAGCTGATAAATTTCCTTTTTAGAAAGCTCATCCACTCCGGCAGTCGGCTCGTCCAACACCAAAATCGTCGGATGGTTCATCAACGCCCTCGCCACCAAAACTCTCTGCATCTGGCCGCCCGACAATTCCCCAATCTGCCGGTTTTTCAGCTCTGCTATGCCCAGTCTTTTCATCACAAAAAGCGCGTGCTCCCTTTCGTGTCTGGTAAAATGATGCCCCAGCGTAATCCGCTTTGGCAAATGCCCCAGTAAAATAACCTCCATGACCGTAATCGGAAATTTCCGGTCAAAGGTCGTCAGCTGCGGAACATAGCCCAGCGTCTGCCCCGGATCCATTTCTATACTGCCGCCAACCGGTTTCACAATCCCCAAGATTGCCTTGATCAAGCTGGTTTTTCCTCCGCCGTTTGGGCCGATAATACCTACGAACTCACAGGGCTCTATCTCCAGATCGACGTCAGTCAGCGCAACTGTTTTGCCGTAATTTACTTGTAATCCGCTTACCTTTAAAATCGACATTCCCTTTTTCTTTTCCTTTCTGCCGCCCTTCAGCCCGCTTTTTTCTTATAACAAGCGGCTTGTCTATTCCTGCTCTGTGGCGCCAAGCTTTTTCCTCATTCCGCGCCTGCTTTCCCGCAGCTTTTTATGAGAATAATTTTTCCTTTTATTGTAACCTTATCTTCACCGGAAAGCAATGCTTTTTTCACACCTTTAAACGCTGCCTATCTCCCTGATTATGCCGCCGCTTCGCGGACTGCCCTTCGGCTTCTGGCTTTCGATAGCAAAAGAGCTATTCCGCCTTAGCCGCGGCTTAGCCAGAGAACGGGCTTTTTCTTCTTTTCCATGCTTTTAAGCGCTGCCTATCTCCCTGATTATGCTGCCGCTTCACCGACTGCCTTTTGGCTTCTGCTTTTGATAGCAAAAGGGCTATTCCTCCTTAGTCGTAGGCTTAGCCAGAAAACGGGCTTTTAAAAAACGGCTTGCCCTTTCTGGAAGCAACAGAAAGCACATGGCGGACATAACTCTCCGCGATGTGCTTTCTGATTTCTAGAGCGTCTTTGACAATAACGCCGTTATTTCAGTGTTGCCGAGAAAACCTCGCTTAATTTTTCTAGGTTTTTCAAATAGTCCTGCGCCAACGGCTCCAGCTCCATAACCTCGCCGCCAACCTCCGCCGCGATCGTCTTGGCTTGGTTGTTGTCAAATTCCTTTTGATAGAAAATAACCTTGATATCATGCTCCTTTGCATGATCAATCACGCTTTTCAAATGCTCGGCCGTTGCCTGCTTGCCCTCTTTTTCAACAGATACCTGAATTAATCCGTAATCCTCCGCAAAATAGCCCATCGAGGGATGCATAATAATAAAGCTCTTATTCTTTACCTGCGCCAATACCGCCGACAATTTCTCATCCATTTCCTTTAGCTTTTGCAGATATGCCTCCGCATTTTTTTGATACGCTTCGGCATTTTGGGGATCTGCCGCTGCTAAAGCGTCGCGAATCGCTTCCACCATGACAGCTGCTCTTTTGGGCGACATCCAAATATGAGGATCTCTCCCGCTATGATGATGCTCATGCTCGCCTTCCTCATGGGCGTGATCGGCTTCCTCTTTGTGCTCGCCTTCTTTGTGCTTATGCTCGGCAGCTTCCTTATGCTCGCCCTCCTCATGGGCGTGAGCAGCTTCCTCTTTATGCTCGCCTTCTTCGTGCTTATGCTCAGCAGCTTCCTTATTCTTGCCCTCCTCATGGGCGTGAGCAGCTTCTTCTTTATGCTCGCCTTCTTCGTGCTTATGCTCGGCAGCTTCTTTATGCTCGCCCTCCTCATGGGCGTGAGCAGCTTCCTCCTCATGCTCATGCTCGCCTTCCTCAAAAAACAGATCCGGATATTTTTTTGCTGCCTCCGCTGCCAAATTAACAATCTGCGCCTTTGTCACTGTATTGGGAATAATCCCCTCCACTTCCACCGGTACGGAAATCGTAAAATAAATGTCCGCTTCCTCCAAGGCAATCATTTCCTTCGGGCTGGCCTGATAAACCTCTGGACTGGCTCCAGGCGGCAATAGCGCCGTCACCTCCGCCAAATCGCCGGCTACCGCCTTCACCCATTCCACCTGCGGCAGAATAGTAACCACTGTCTTTAACTTCTTACCTTCTTCATTGACTCCCGTAGTCTGCACCTCTGTCGTGGCGACAGTTTCCTGCTTTTCCGTTTGGTTCTGTGCGCTGCCGCATGCGGCCAGCGAAACGACAAGCCCCAACGCCAATAATATACTAAATAGTTTCTTCATAGCTTTCTCCTCCTGTCATCAAGTGCTTTTGCTGCAAAATCAAGCTTTTCAAGATTTTTAACGGTCTGAATAATCCGGAAGCTCGGCCAAGCCCTTTCCTTCAAAAGCAATCTTGTTTGAAAATCCTTATTTCCTTTGCTTGAAATCCCTTTACATTATAAAGAGAATATTTGCAAATCATTTGCATTCGCATTTCCAAGAAAATATTATATCATCAAATTAAAAAAAGTCAAGCCCTAAAAGCTCAACTAAATTTTCTTGTCCGAATTCAGAAAGGAAAAGCAGTCCCTCTAAGCACTGCAAATCTCCTTGCCAAAGCAGGCCTCCCTGCTCCGTTAAAGGGCAGAAAAGCCTGCTTCCATATTTTTGATCTTTATTCATCCCATTGCTTTATCCCAAGCCTCGAAACAATCGGCCCCTGAATGATGCTCTAATCGACCTTTCTCTAATAAGCCATATGTTTTACTGCTTGCCGCAGCAAATGCAGATATCCGACTTCCTCTCAAAGCAGTGGTCAAGCGGGAAACAATCAGTTCCGGATCAGCATTCTAATAGGCCTTTCCCCAATAGACCATATGCTTCGCCGGCTTACCGCAGCAAATACAGGTATCCGACAAATGCTCCTCCTGAAAGGGAATGTTTCTTGATGTTGCGCCGGTTTGCTCCTTTACCTTCTCCTCGCATTCCTTCTCGCCGCACCACATCGCTTTGATAAAGCCCGGCTTTTCCTCCAGCTTTTTACTGAATTCCTCCATGGTTTGCGCTGCCGAAATATGCTCCTGCAAGTGCTCCGTCGCCCTTAGCAGCATATCTCTTTGGATAACGGAAAGAAGCCGCTTTAGCTCCTCCGCCAAATTCTCTAAGCGAACCGTCAGCTTTTCGCCATTATCGCGCCGAACCAGAACCGCTTCCCCATTTTCAATATCTCTCGGCCCTAATTCTAAGCGTACCGGAACACCGCGCATCTCATGCTCGGCAAATTTCCAGCCCGGACTTTTTTCGCTGTCCTCCAAGATCACCCGAATGCCCGCTGCCTTTAGGCTTTCCTTTACCTCCCGCGCCTTTTCCAAAACGCCTTCCTTGCGCTGCATAATTGGTACAATTACCGTTTGATAAGGCGCAACTGCCGGCGGCAACACCAGACCGTTATCATCGCCGTGCACCATAATCAGCGCGCCAATCAGGCGGATTGTTACGCCCCATGAGGTCTGATGCACATACTGCATGGTGTTGTTCGCATCCGTATATTGAATATCAAAGGCTTTTGCAAATCCATCTCCAAAGTAATGACTGGTTCCCGCCTGCAAGGCCTTGCCGTCATGCATCAGGGCTTCGATGCTATAGGTTTCCTTCGCGCCAGCAAATTTCTCCTTCTCCGTTTTTCTTCCCTTCAGCACCGGAATCGCCAGCACATTTTCGCAGAATTCAGCATAGGTATTCAAAATATCAATCGTTTCCTGCTTGGCTTCCTCAGCCGTCGCATGCGCGGTATGTCCCTCCTGCCACAAAAATTCAACTGCTCTCAAAAATGGACGGGTCGTCTTTTCCCAGCGCACCACCGAACACCATTGATTATAAAGTCTTGGTAAATCCCGATAGGAATTGATATCCTTGGCATAAAATTCACAAAACAAAGTTTCCGAAGTCGGGCGGACACACATTCTCTCCGCCAAAGGCGCCGAACCGCCATGCGTTACCCATGCCACCTCTGGAGCGAAGCCCTCCACATGCTCCTTTTCCTTTTGCAAAAGGCTCTCCGGAATAAACATCGGCAAGTAAACATTTTGATGCCCCGTATCCTTAAATCGGCGATCCAGCTGCTGCTGGATTAATTCCCAGATTCCGTAGCTATAGGGCTTCATAATCATACATCCCTTAACAGACGAATAGTCTGCCAAATCCGCCTTTTTCACTACATCGGTATACCATTGCGCAAAATCAACCTCTCGCGATGTAATTTCCTCTACCATTTTCTCTTTCATCTTTGCCATAGCTATCCCCTTTTCTGTCGATTTATTTTTGCTTCATTCCCTGCCGGAGCCTCCCTCAGCCGGACGGTTCTCTCCCGCCGCTTGACTCCTGCGCCGCTGCGGCCGATAGGAGATGGTCTTTTCCAGCTCCTCTGCCAGCGCTTCTTCCCACCGCATCACTCTGGTTTGCTCGGCTTCTTCTTCTGCCGGCTGCTCCTCGTCGCCCTCTCGCTCGGTAAAGTCTGCCAGCACCTCCTCCGCCTCGTATTCATTGGGCGAAGGCTCATCCTCCATATCGGAAAAATCAATCAAATCGCGGAGCAGCCGCTTTCTTCGGCTCGGAAAAAGGCTGATATCAACCTCTTTTACTGGCTCGGAAGCCCTTACTTCCTGCTCGGCCTCCTTTACCGGCGCCACGAAATCCGCCGACTCTACTTGCTTATCCGACAAGCCGGCCTCTGCCTTTACTTCCGGCTTTCCTAGTTGCTCCGCTTCTTTTTCCATAGTATCTCTTTTCTTTTTTTCAAAGGACTCTACCTGCTCCCTCCAGAGCAAAATTTTCGGCGTCTTTTCTCCGACCTCTGGAATTTGCCTTGCCGCCAAATCTTTCCAAATATCAACCTCGATCTGATCCTCCTCGGCTTCTCTGTCATCCTTTTCGGCCTCCTCCACAGCTGCTTCCGCTTCCGGTCTGCCGTAGTCCTCCTCCCTCCCGCAGAAGAAGGAAGCAAAGGGTCCCCTAGGCGAATCGCCGTAAATCTCTCGGCATATCTGGCGAAGCAGCCTCAGCAAAAGGCCGTCCAACAGAATAATTACAAAAGGCACCGCAAACGCCTTAAGCGGCGAAACCGACAGACTGACATTAAGCGCTCCCTTGACATAGCCAAGGTCAATTCGAGTAGCCGCTGCCAGCACTAGCATTGACAAGCTAAAGCCTGTCGCCAGCGTCAGCAGATTATGCCAATACTTAAGGGATGGCATTTTTATAAGCAGGATGAAAACCAGCAAAATAAAGGCGACCACCAAAACAACTCTAATCTCCGCTGATAGCATCAGCGGATCGGAACTAAGATTCAAATAATTTTTCAAGCTTCCCAATGAATCCGCTAAATCTACAGTAAGTCCCATCAGGATAAAGCTTAAATAAGCTGCTAAATTCGGTAAAAACACAGCGGAAAACACCAAAATGCGAAGAAAGCTTTTTAAAAAGGGCGTCAGATAATAGAGAATATATAAAATTCCCGTCAGTGCCGAAAAGCCTAGACTAAGCCATATCAGACTTCTGGTTTTCAGCAGCCCTGGCGTAAAGCTGGCAAAGCTCTTGGAACGATCAATTCCCAGAATAAATTGGATAAAAATGCTGAATGCAAAGGAAAAGCCCAAGTTGCGCAGAGAGGCAAAATTGATATCCAATCCGAAAAGCTCTCCCTTTGTTAAAAATGCTGCTGCAAATAAAAACAAAGCGCAGACCGCTCCAGCCAGTCCGTCAATGATCATGCTGGACAGCAAATTGACATAGCCTCCCTTTTCCTTTTTTTTGACCCGAAAAAGCAAGCCTGCTGTCAAAAAAGCCAGAATCGGGATTGCCGCCAAAAGCAGGAGCCCCAATTGAAATTTGCCGGCAGTCTGAAAAAAGGAAAGGCCAAGAATCAGTACCGCCATTCGCAAAATCGTTCCGCCCCCCGCCTGCGTTGCTTCTCCCAGGCTTCCGACCGTCAGCATGATCAATTCATTATAAAAATGCAGATTGAGCAGCAGCGAAAGTAACAAACACAGGATAAAGGAGATTAAAAAAGCCGTCAGGCCTTTATTAATCCCCAGTACAATATATTCACCATAGCTTGGTTTTTTTTTCGACATGATCTTCCCTCACTAAAACTCCAGTATCTTTTTTAATTCTCCATTTTCCACAACAAAATCCGCCTGCTCATCCGGCTGCAGCTGCCTGCCCTGCCCTAAAACCAGACAAGTAAGGTATCCCAGCTTTTTGGCCGGCAAAAGATCGGTTTCAAAATTGCTTCCGATAAATAAACTTTTCTTCTTTTCCAGCTTATTCTCATGAATTACTTGGTTAAAAAAAACAGGACTCGGCTTTTTTAAAGAATAGTCCGAGGACACATAGATCGAATGGAAATACTCCTTCAGTCCAAAGTAGCGCAGTTGATCCTTAACAAATGATTTTTGAGCATTGGCCAGCAAATAAATATTTTTATCCTCTTTGCGAATGGCCTCCAGCGTTTTTTTCGCCTGCGGCAAAAGAGTCAGCTCCTCTGCTGCTAGGATATGAAAAAATCTGCCGATATCCTTGGGCGTTTTGTTTTTCCCCTTGAGCTTTTTGGTATTGAACAGACGAAGCAAAATATCCTCATAATTCGGCTCATAGTAAAGCTTATCTGCTTTTTTTTCCTCCTCCTGTGCCAAGGCGGCAAAAAAGCTCTGCCGCAGCGTATCGGCATCTACCCGATAATCGTAAATCCCATAATAAAGGCTCAATTTTTCCCACAGGCTCTGCTCCTGCAAATTCAGCTTTACCTCCGCCAACGTACCATAAAAAGCAAAAACATAATTTTGAAACATTTTTATTACTCCTTTAACGAAAATACGACATATTCCTGCCATGCCTTCTCTTCGATTCTGATGTCAAATTCCTTCTTCCATTCCTGAAATATCACTTCAAAGCTTTCTTCGCGAATTTGCTCCTCCGCCTGTCGCCGCAGCTCCGCTTCCTTTGCCTCGCGCTGCGCCAGCTTTTTTTGCAGTTCCTGTGTTTCAAGCAATCGTATTTCTTTTAAATGCAGCAGAAAATAAACCTTCCCTTCTTCATCCTGCAAAAGCAGCCATTCCTCTTCTCTCAGCTGCTCGGCGATTCCTTCTCCGAACAATTCCGTTAAATCTTTTTTGCCATAGACATTCTCTTGATATACCATACTCTGACTTAGCTCATCTGTCAATCCTTGGCTTTTCTCCATCGCGTTATAAAGCTCGGCAATCAGCGCTTCATTCTCTTTATCTGCCGCAATTTCCGCAATGTCAATCACATATTTTTCATGGCTTTCGTAGGGATTTTCTTTTTTCATCTCCTGATATGCTTTGTTTGCTTCCAGCTTGGCCAAAGTCATTTCCTCCTTCGGTTGAAAGGAAGCCAGCATCTCCCGTTTCAGCTTTTGTCCAAGCTCAAACTCCTCAAATACTCGCGACACCGTTTCCTGCCGAATCGTTTCGGAGCTTGCCGCCTGCAAAGCCTCATCCTCAAAAAATTGCTTCGCCTGCAAAGCAATTTCTGCCTTTTCCGCTTCCGTCAGCTCCACCCTTCTTTCCTTTGCCTTGGCTACCAATATCTTCACTCGAATCAGGTTTTCCAGTACCTTGAGCTTAGCTACCTCATAAGCCGATTTTCCGCCGCTAAAGGACTCAAATTCCCAAATATCCTGTCCGCCGATCTGTTCAAATTCCTTTTTAACCTGTATGCCGTAGACTGCCGCTTCCTCTTTACCGACTTCCTTTGCTTCAATTCGCAGCAAAACCGGCAAATCTTCCGGTACCGAAGCTTCCTTCCGGCAGGCAGACGAAAGCAAAGCTAAAAAAATCAAAAGCACAATTCCATACGATTTCCCTTTCATTGCTCTCTCCTATTTATATAATATCTTTTCTATCATTTCACCCTTGCCCACTGTTCGGTTAATCTCTACCTGCTGAATACCGTCTGCAAAGCTTTCTCTGCCTCCCTCAATCGCAAAAGGCTTTCCATCAAAG
>JBGZBY010000045.1:0-40980 GCA_041844915.1 Eubacteriales bacterium | reverse complement strand
CAGCTTATTTGAAGGAAGGAAAAATCATTTTCTTCGCCGGCGGCACGGGACATCCTTATTTTTCAACCGATACAGCGGCAGCGCTGCGGGCGATTCAAATGGAGGCCGATACGATTCTGCTGGCAAAAAATATTGACGGAGTGTATGACAAAGATCCTAACCAATATCCGGACGCGGTAAAATATGATTTTCTGACGGTGTCGGAGGTGGTGGAAAAAGGATTAAAGGTCATGGATATCACAGCGGCGCAGCTTTGTCTGGAAAATAAAATGTCTATGATGGTCTTTTTCTTCGGCGGTGATAATGCGATTTTAGAAGCGGTAAGGGGCAGCAAAAACGGCACCTTTGTTTCAGCGGAATAAAGGCGAAGAAAGTGCCAAGGGCGGGAGCAATTTCCACAGAAGGCCTGATTTACAAGGAGAATGCCGGAGCGGTTTGAGCTTTGGTGCGTGTTTGCCTGAAAAGCTAAGCGGCAAAGCATAGATCCTACTATAATAATGCGAGAAAGAAGACAAAATCAACGGAGGAGAATTTCATGGATAATTCAATAAAAGCTTATCAGGAGAAAATGACCAAGAGTGTGCAGGTATTAAAGGAAGAATTAAACGCAGTACGTGCTGGACGGGCAAATCCTCATATTTTGGATAAGATCACGGTGGATTATTACGGACAAGCAACGCCGCTACAGCAGGTCGGCAACATTACCGTGCCGGAGGCAAGACTGATTCAGATTCAGCCTTGGGACGCCAGCGTGATTAAGGCGATTGAAAAAGCGATTAATACATCGGATATCGGCATTACTCCTTCCAGCGACGGCAAGGTGATTCGCTTGGTATTTCCTGAATTGACCGAAGAAAAGAGAAAGGAGTTGACCAAGAAGGTCAAACACCTGGGCGAGGAAGGGAAGGTAGCAATCCGCAACATTCGCCGCGACGCACTTCAGGATTTTAAAAAGCAGGAGCAGGATAAGCTTTTGACAGAAGATGATCTGAAGGATCTGGAAAGCGATATTCAAGAGCTGACCGATAAATTTGCGAAGGAAATCGACAAGGTCGTAGAAGAAAAGACCAAGGAAATTATGACGGTATAAAGCGGATATTCGGCGTTGGGATTTTTCCCAACGCCGAATGCGTGCCTTTTTTGCAGGGCTTTGGCAAAGCGAAAAAACGCAGGAGGCGCGGAGGAAATTACCGGATGAAGCAAAGCGGCAAGAACAGGCTTGCGCTATCAGAAGAAAATAAGCAGGAAAAAAGGATAGAGGAATGGAAAAGTTGCAGCATATTGCGATTATTATGGACGGAAATCGCCGTTGGGCAAAGGAAAAAGGCGTTCCGAAAATGCTGGGACATCGAAAGGGAGCGGATAATTTGCAGGAAATTTGCCGCTTGGCATGGGAAAGAGGAATTTCCTATTTGACGGTGTACGCATTTTCAACGGAAAACTGGAAGCGCTCTGACCAAGAAGTCGAATACATTATGGATTTAGCTCGAAGGTTTTTAAAAAATAGTATTCGAGAGGCGACGCAACATAATATGCGCGTTCGGGTCATCGGAAATAAAAAGGGGCTGGCAGAGGATATTCAAGAGCGGATACAGGAGCTGGAGCAGGCGACGGCAGATTTTACCGGACTAAAGCTGCAAATTGCTTTAAATTACGGCGGACGCGATGAAATTGTCCGAGCGGCGGAGAGGCTTATGGAGGAAATGCGGCAGGGTCGCACAGAGCCTTCGCAAATAGAAGAGGCTTTGTTTGCGCAATATCTTGATACTGCGGGGATTCCGGATCCGGAGCTGCTGATCCGGACAGGAGGAGAGCATAGAATCAGCAATTATTTGCTATGGCAGATCGCTTATAGTGAGATTTATGTGACGGACGTCTTTTGGCCGGATTTTGGGGTCGAGGAGCTGGAACGGGCAATTCATTATTATCACACAAGAAATCGTCGCTTTGGCGGAGAGTAAGGGAATGCTTGCTGCCGGAGGTGGCAGCGGAATGGAGATCAACATGAAGCAAAGAGTGCTGTCGGCGGTCATAGCCTTGCCGGTTGTGATTGGGGCAATTTATTTCGGCGGGATCTATTTACTGTCTTTGGTCGGATTGGCGGCATGCGTTGGTATTTTTGAATTCAACAGAGCGTTCGGCTACCGAGAAAAAAAGCTGCTGCCGGCAATGACCATGCTGGGAGCGGTTATATATACCGTTTTGATATATTCAAATGAGCATGAGAAGGCACAGGCCGTCTTTGGCTTGGTTCTGATGACTGAATTTGCCGTATATGTTCTGCTTTACCCGAGGCTGGAGCTGAAGCAGGTGTTTGCCAATATCGTTGGTTTTATTTATATTCCCTATATGCTGCTGCATGCACTGTTGATTCGGCAGGAGCTTGCCCATGGCAAGATTTTGATTTGGCTGGTAATTATGATTGCCTTTGGCAGCGATTCCTTCGCCTATTTTACTGGCGTAAGCCTTGGCAGGCATAAGCTGGCGCCGATTTTAAGCCCTAAAAAAACAATTGAGGGCGCTGTCGGCGGGATATTTGGAAGTATGCTGATTTGCGTGGGCTACGGTATGTTTATGGAATGGCAGGGATATTTGAAGTTGACGGGAGTGGCATATCTTTGTCTGATGATTTTGGGGATTTTGGGTTCGCTGTTTTCGCAGATTGGGGATTTGGTTGGCTCGGCAATAAAAAGAGAAACCGGCATTAAAGACTTTGGGAATCTGATTCCGGGACATGGCGGTATTCTTGACCGACTGGACAGTATTTTGTTTGTTGCGCCCTTTGTATATTATTTTATGCAGTTGATCTATCGCTGGAATTAAATGAAAAAGATCAGGATAAGGAGAAAAGGGTGAACCAAGGTGCAGGGATTCCTGTAAAAATGAAGATTTGAAAAAGAAAGAAGGACGCTTATGAATCAAGCAATGGGCATTTTGATTGCCTTTTTAGTATTTAGTTTTATCGTATTTATCCATGAGCTGGGGCATTTTTTGCTGGCTCGCTGGAATGGGATCGGCGTGGAGGAATTTGCTATCGGCATGGGGCCGAAGCTGTGGAGCACCAAAAAAGGCGACACGGTGTACAGTATTCGTCTTCTGCCGATTGGCGGGTTTTGTGCAATGCTGGGAGAGGACGCTGCCGGCGGAGGAATGAGCGGAGCAAATGGCGAGTTGCCTACCGAAGAAGTTTTCAGTGATCCAAGAGCCTTTAATAACCGACCGCTGAGGGCCAGATTTTTGGCAGTCCTGGCGGGGCCGGTTTTTAACTTTATTTTGGCATTTTTGTTTGCGGTTATTTTGATTTTGACAGTTGGAAGTGTAACGACCACCGAGATTGGTCGGGTCGATTCGGACTATCCGGCATATCAGGCGGGAATTCAAGAGGGAGATAAGCTGCTGTCTGTCAATGGGCACAGAATTCTAGATCCCTTGGAGGCATCCACCTATATTTTGGTTGAGGGTGGTAAGGCGGTTGAGGTTGAGGTGCTGCGGAATGCCGAAAAGTTGAAATTTACCATTACTCCAAAGCCGGTTGATCGAAATGGTCAGACCATCTATTTGATCGGTATCGGCTATAAAGCGGTTGAGCCTAATGTCTTTGAAGCCTTTTTTTACGCGGTGCTTAAGGTGCTGAGTATGATTAAAATGATGGCATTCAGCTTGTTTGCCTTGCTTACCGGTAAGGTTTCGCTGGCACTGCTGTCCGGGCCGGTTGGAATTGTTAATTCATTGAGCAAAAGTTATGGCGGCGGCATGCCGATTCGTCAGTTGATTGCCACCTTCAGCAGCCAAGTTGTTTTGCTTAGTGCCAATTTGGGTGTTATGAACCTTTTGCCGATTCCAGCTTTGGACGGCGGCAGATTGGTATTTTTAACCTTGGAAGGGATTCGGGGCAAGCCGCTGGATCCTAAAAAAGAGGGATATATTCATATGGCGGGCTTTGTTTTGCTGATGCTGCTGATGGCGGTAATCTTTTTTTCGGATATCGTTAAATTATTTGGCTAAAAAAGGATTGCTTCTGGAGAGAGATGAATTTTTCCGGCAAATGGTTTTATAAAAAATTTAAACCAGAAAAAGCATAAATAGGAAGCAGGGCTTAAATGAGGAAGAGCTTTAAGCTGGAAAAAGTTTAAACAAAAAAGGCTCAAACTGAAAAAAGCTTAAACCGGAAATAGGCACCGGAAACAGATATTAAACCGGAGAAAATTTAAGCCGCAAGAAAGCTGAAATAGCAGGACTTAAATGGGAAAGAGCTTAAGCCGGAAAAAAGTTTAAACAGAAAGCAAAGCGTAGAGAGAAAAGATTCCGGTGCAGGGAATAAGAGTAGGAATGAGTTATCATATTTATAAAGAAAGGATTTCTTATGACTAAGAAATTGACGGAAGCCTTTGTACAATTTACCTTTCCGGCTAATTTGCGAGAAATTTTTGCGGAAGCAGAGGTTTCTCGCATTGTTTTTGAGAGGGAAAAGTTGGAGCTGGAGCTTCATTTGCAGCTTAAGCAGGTGGTTCATCCCAAATATATTGAGCAGCTGGCAAAGCAGTTGGCGGCGCATCTGGGCTACAGAGTTCAAATTCGAGAGGAATTTCTTTTGGGAAATGATTTGAGGGCAAGTTATCCGCAGTTTGCCGAAAATTTGTTTTATTATCTGGAAAAAAGCAATCCGTTTATGGCAAATACTTTGCGCTTATCTAAGGCGGAGGTGAGCGAGGGGGCGCTGCGCTATCATGTGCCTGCGGTCGGATATGAATATATTATGCCGCTGGAGCCGGGAAAAAGAATTGAGCAGATTTTTCGGGAAAAGATGCAAATCACGGTTGAGGCTTCCTTTTACAAAAGAGATGAAAAAAATCAGATCTTGCAGGAATTTATTCAAAACCGAGATATGGAAAGCCGGATGCTGATTACAGCTTCTGCTGTGCCGGAGGAAGCGGTTGCGCCGGTGAAAAGAGTGACGGAAAAGCCGGAGGGCATTTTATACGGAAAGAAGGAAATCAAAGGAGAGATTACGGCGATTGTAGATTTGGAAGAAAGTCGCTCCTTTTATAATATTGAAGCGGAACTGGTCGGTGAGGTTGATGTTAGAGAGTTGCGCTCTGGAAAGTATATGCTGAAGATGTTTTTGACCGACTATCAGAAGACAGTTAACGGCAAGCTGTTTGCCGATGATAAGGAAAGTGCTGAACAGCTGCTGAAGGGGATAAAGGAGGCAAAGGCTCTTAGGATTTGCGGGAAATACAGCTTTGATTCCTTTGACATGCAGCCAGCCTTTATGATTCAAATTATTCAGCCCTTAAGCGAGAGCATTAAGCAGGAGCGAAGGGACGAGGCAGAGGAAAAACGGATTGAGCTGCATTGCCATACGCAAATGAGCGATATGGATGGCATCATTCCGGTGAAAACGGCGGTCAAGCAGGCTGCCAAATGGGGGCACCCCGCTATTGCCATTACCGATACGGCAGTTGTGCAGGCGTTTCCGGAAGCCTTTTCGGCGGGCAAGGGCTTTAAGGACAGCCTAAAGCTGATCTACGGCATGACGGCCTTTATGGTGGATGACGAAAGACCGATGCTTTGGTTTGGTAAGGGGCAGAGTCTGACCGACGCTTACGTTGTGTTTGATATTGAAACAACCGGCTTAATCACCAGCTGCGACACTCTGACCGAGATCGGCGCGGTAAAAATAGAAAATGGAAGGATTACCGAGCGCTTTAGTGAATTCATCAATCCCGGCCGGCCGATTCCCAGAAGAATACAGGAGCTGACACATATTACCGAGGATATGGTCAGAAATGCGCCGAAGATTGATGATGTCTTGCCGCGCTTTATGGAGTTTTGTCGGGGCTCTGTGCTGGTGGCACATAATTCGGATTTTGATATCAGCTTTATTAAAAGCCAGTGCCAAAGGCTGGAGCTGGAAACGAGCTTTACCTATCTCGACACCTTGGAGCTGGCGCGCCATCTGTTTCCGGATTTTAAGCGCTATGGACTGGATTATTTAAGCAAGGAGCTGGAGGTATCCCTTAGTCAGCACCACAGAGCGGTTTACGATGCGGAGGCGACAGCGGCGATATTGCTGAAAATGTTTCAAATATTGCAGGCGCAGGGCATCGGCAATTTAAATGAGCTTACGGAATGGGCAAAGGACAATCCGATCAACTGGGAAAAGCAAAGACCGGTGCAGATCATGATTTTGACCAAGACAAGGCAGGGACTGCTCAATCTCTACAAGATGGTATCGGAGTCGCATATCAATACCTTTTCCGGCGTGCCCAGACTGAAAAAATCCTATCTTCGGCAAATGCGCGAAGGGCTTTTGTTTGGCGCGACTGGCGGAGATAATGACTTTTATCAGGCGTTTATTGAAGGACGCTGTCAGGAGCTGATTGATCGGACTGCGGAGTTTTATGATTATTTTGAGTTGTATCCCTTGCAGGTTGCCAGAGCCTACGTCAGTCAGGATATGATTGCCGAGGACAAGACGCTGGGAATCCTTCAAACGGAGCTGTATCGTTTTGTAAAGAGTATTGGCAAAAAGGTGGTGGCGAGCGCGAATGTTAAGATTTTGAATCCTGAGGATGAGATTTTGCGCCGTATTCTTTTGGTTGGTAAAAAAACGGTCAGAAATGCCGATGTGCCGGATTATTGCTATTTCCGGACGACGGCGGAAATGCTGCGTGATTTTGCTTATTTTGACGCGGAGGAAGCCAGAGAAATGGTTATCACCGCGCCGAGAGAGATTGCTGATTCGCTTGATTATATTGAGCCGGTGGAAAGGGATAAGTATGCGCCGGTCATTGAAAATTCGGATGAGGAGCTAAAAAGCCTCTGTTATGGAAGGGCGCATGAAATCTACGGCGATCCCCTGCCGGAAATTGTGGCGGAGCGGCTGGACAGGGAGCTGCATTCTATTATCAGTAACGGTTTTGCCGTTATGTATATGATAGCGCAGAAGCTAGTGAAAAAATCCAATGACGATGGCTATTTGGTCGGCTCCAGAGGCTCGGTTGGCTCGTCCTTTGCGGCAACCATGTCGGGGATTACCGAGGTCAATCCACTGACAGCGCATTATATTTGTCCGAATTGCAAGTATTCTGATTTTTCTCCGCCGGAGCTGAAAAATGATCCGGAAATGTCAGGAGCAGACTTGCCGGATAGAGCTTGCCCGCGCTGCGGCACAGCGCTGCATAAGGAGGGGCATGACATTCCCTTTGAAACCTTTTTGGGCTTTTATGGGGATAAGGAGCCGGATATTGACCTTAATTTTTCCGGAGAATATCAAAGCACGGCACATGAATATACCGAGGTTATCTTTGGCAAGGATCATGTGTTCCGAGCAGGTACGATTGGTACCTTGGCGGATAAGACGGCATACGGTTTTGTCAAAAACTATTTTGAAGAAAGAGAAATCAGCTTATCCGAAGGTGATATTAATCGCTATGTGCAGGGCTGCGTTGGGGTGCGGAGGACGACCGGCCAGCATCCGGGCGGGATTATCGTTGTGCCGAAGGATCAGGAAATCTATAAATTTACGCCGATCCAAAGGCCGGCCAATGACCGCACCAGCAATATTATCACGACGCATTTTGACTATCACAGCATCGACCACAATCTGCTTAAGTTGGATATTTTGGGTCATGACGATCCGACGATGATTCGCTTTTTGGAGGATTTGACCGGTGTGGATGCCAAAAAGATTCCGCTGGACGAACCGAAGGTCATGTCGCTGTTTCAATCCACCGAGGTTTTGGGGATTCAGCCGGCCGATATCGGCGGGGTAGAGATGGGCTCGCTGGGCATACCGGAATTCGGTACGGATTTTGTTATTCAGATGCTAAAGGATACTAAGCCCAAGGCTTTTTCCGATTTGATAAGAATTTCCGGCTTGTCGCACGGCACGGATGTTTGGATTAATAACGGGCAGGAAATGATCCGCAATGGGCTGGCGACGATTACGACAGTTATTTCAACGCGGGACGGCATTATGTCGTATTTGATTAATAAGGGTATGGACAAAGGTTTGTCTTTTAAAATTATGGAATCTGTCCGTAAAGGCAAGGGTTTGACCGAAGAATGGGTCAAAGCGATGGAGGCGGCAGATGTGCCGGCGTGGTATATCGAGTCTTGCCGCCGAATTAAGTATATGTTTCCCAAGGCTCATGCGGCGGCTTATGTTATGATGGCATTTCGGATTGCTTATTTTAAGGTGTATTATCCGCTGGAATATTACACAGCATATTTCAGCGTTCGGGCAGCCAATTTTGACTATGTGGTCATGGCCAAGGGGCGCGAGGTGCTGGAGGAGGCGGCGCAGGAGCTGAAAAGCCGAGCTGATAAGCTGACGAAAAAAGAACAGGATATGGAAAAGGAAATGCAGACGGTGAGGGAAATGTATGCTAGAGGCTTTGATTTTCACCGAATTGACCTGTATCAGGCGGAGGCAACTCGCTTTAAGATTATTGACGGCAAGATCATGCCAAGTTTTTGCAGCATAAATGGCATGGGAGAAAAAGCAGCGCTGTCGATTGTCGAAGCCAGAAAGGATGTGCCGTTCCTGTCGGTCGAGGACTTGGTCGGCAGAACCAAGCTGTCCAAGACGCTGGTTGAAATATTGAAGGAAAACGGGATTTTGGGTGATTTGCCGGAAACCAACCAGATCTCGCTGTTTTGATTTTTATAATCAAAGGCTGTCTTTGGCGATGATGTTGAGGGGATTAGGCCGATATAGTAGGAAAAGATGCGAAGAAAATATGAGAATATATCTGAAATTAGCTAGAGGGGGATTAAATTAAGGGCTCAGATAAGCTTAAAGCTGTTTATGGGTGAACTGGCAGTAAATTGCCGTAGTGAACGGTAAGAGCATGCGAGAGGGTGCCCGCAAGCGAGGTCAGTGCCAGTCCCTTACAGTAAAAGCAAACCGCCGGCTGAGCCGGCGGTTTTGATCTTATCTACTTAAAATTTAATTGTAAAATTTAAAACGAGGTAAATAGCGTAGAACAGCAGCAGAGCAAAGCCTTCCTTTTTGTTGATATTATCCTTGGTGTTTTTGCAGAAAAAGCGGAAAATTACAAGAATAATCAGCATAGTCGGAATCTGGATGTAATAAAAATGAATAGGAACCGACAGGCCGCCTTTGGTTGCTGCGGCAGAGGAGCCTACTACAAAGAGGACATTGAGGATGTCAGCGCCGATGATATTGCCGATGGCCAGCTCTCCATGTCCCTTGCGAACGGAGGTGATCGCGGTCATCAGTTCCGGAAGGCTGGTGCCGAAAGCAACCAGAGTTGCGGCGATAATCGCCTGCGGAATGCCGATGCGAACGGCGGTTACCTCAACGCTGCCGATTAAAACCTTGGAAGAAAGAATTACCGTGGCGATGCCCAATACCAGCTTGACCAATTGAAGAAAGACCGGAGATTTTTCCTCGGACAGCAGAGCGCCTTCATCTACGCCGGAATTCATTGACCATTTCATCATGGTGTACAGATAGACCGCCAGCAGAGCCAGAAATAAAAAGCCGACCCATTGCGGGACATGGCCGCCGATGCCCGGTTTGAAAAAGGGAAGGGCAATAATGGCCAACAGAATACCGGAGGCAATCTGCACCCAGCCTTGTCGGTCAATCGTTTTTTTATCGACCGGCAGGGTGCCGATCAGAGCGGCGACGCCAATAATTAAGCCGGTATCGCAGATAATGGAGCCGATGGCGTTGCCAAGTGCCATATCTGGATTGCCGTTGATTGCCGCCAGAACCGAAACAGTTGCTTCCGGGAGAGTTGTGCCCAAGCTGACAATGGTAGCGCCGATGACCATTTTAGGGATACCCCAGCGAATGGACAAGCTGACTGCCTGATCGACCAGAATATCGGCACCCTTGCTTAGTACGAAAAATGAAGCAATGATAATGAGCAGTAGAACGATTAAAGATTGAGTTTCAAAAAAGCTGTGCAGAATTGCATCCATGGTAATTTCCTTTCCTAAAAACAATAATGATCCGGTATCCATGCATTGGTGGGCAGTCAATGCAGTCAAAAAAAGATTCATACATCGTTTAATACTACTAAATAACAATACGTCTGTCAAGCTCTTTGACAGGCGGAGCCGGAAAATTCCGCCGAACAAAAAAACCTTAAAAGCAATGAAAAAGCCTTAGAACAAGGGAAAAACGCTGTCAAAGAAAGCGGCAGGACATTTCCGCTTTTTTAATAAAGCGGAATTTTCACATGGATAGGGCTTCTCAAAGCAAAAAAAATGAAAAAAGAATAGGGGAATGTAAAAAAATGGGTATTGATTTTTTAGGTAGATTCCGATAATATTAAGTGAGAAGTGCTAGAGGTCAAATTCAAGACAAATGATAAATAGGTTTTCGGGAGAACAAGAGGAAATTATGGAGATTTATGTTGCAAGACAGCCGATATTCGATCGGGAAAATAAAATTTATGGATATGAGCTGCTATATCGAAATTCCGAAAAGAATGCATTTGATCCTAGTGTTTCGGATGAACAGGCTACATCGGAATTATTGATTAACAGCTATTTTTCCTTTGGCATGGAAAAGCTGATCGGTAAAGGCAGGGCTTTTATTAATTTTGATAAAAAGCTGCTGAAGGACGAAACTCCCTTGCTTTTAGACCCGAAAAGACTGATTGTTGAACTGCTGGAAACAATAGAGCCGGACGAAGAGTTGTACGAGGCTTTGATTCGTTTGAAGCAAAAGCATTACACCCTAGCCTTAGATGATTTTTGTATTAAGTATAAATACCCAAGATTGATTCAAATGGTAGATATTATTAAAGTCGATTTTATGCAGAATACCAAGCAGGAGATTCAGGACATTTACAAGACAATGCGGAAATGGGGCAAGGTGCTGCTGGCGGAAAAGATTGAAAGCCAAGAGGTATTTGACTGGGCAAAGGATATGGGCTTTGATTATTTTCAGGGATATTTTTTCAGTAAGCCCAGTATGATGAAATCACACACCGTAAAATATATCAGTCCTCAGGATATTGCCATCCTGAAGGAAATGTCGGTCAAGGATCCCGATTTTAAGAAGATTTCTCTGATTATTGAAAGAGAGCCGATCACGGCGTATAAGCTGCTTAAGCTGGTCAATGCTAATTTTACGAAATCTTACCGCATTTCTTCGATCTTGCAGGCACTGGCGCTGCTTGGGGTAGATACTCTGCGCAAATGGTTTACCCTGATTATGGTGCATAAGCTGGCCAAGGATCAACCGAAGGAATTGATTAAGGTCAGTATGCAGAGAGCAAAATTCTTTGAGCTTTTGGGTGAAAAAAACGAGCAGCTTAGAGAAAAAAGCCGGAATAAGCAGGACTATCCGATTAAAGATAAAAATGAAATGATGCTGGTCGGAGTGCTTTCGACAATGGATGTTATTTTGAACAAGCCAATGTCAGAGGTGGTAAAGGAGCTGCCGCTCAGCGACAATATCGTTCGCACCCTGCTTATGGAAAAGGACAGTCCATATCTGGAGGATTATAAAGCGCTGCTGGCTTATGAAAAGGGTGATTTTGACAAGAAGGAAATAGAGGACTTAGCGGAATACGATTTGTCGAAGATCTATTTTCAGGCTGTGGAGTGGTCGGAGAAGATGATTATTCTTAGCTGACGGAGGACTCTGGCAACGAGGTGGAAGATGTTTATAGCGATAGAAGGAATGGACGGAGCAGGAAAATCAACCCAGATAGAGATGATAAAAGATCGCTTTTTGCAGGCGCAAAGAGAGGTCGTGATAACTAGGGAGCCGGGAGGAACGGAAATCGGTGAAAAAATCCGTGAAATTTTGCTGCTGCCGGAAAATCGGGCAATATCCCATCGGACAGAGGCTTTGCTTTATGCCGCCAGTCGGGCGCAGCATGTGATGCAGGTCATCGAGCCGGCTTTGGCAGAAGGCAAGATTGTCGTTTCCGACCGCTATGTCGTGTCCTCCTATGTCTATCAGGGGATTGCCAGAGGACTGGGAGTAGAGGCGGTTCGGCAAATTAATGATTTTGCGACCGGAGGCAGAATGCCGGATCTGACGATTTTTTTATTTGTCAGCAAAGAAAAGGCAATGCAGCGCAAAAAAGAGCAGAAGGAGCTGGATCGTCTGGAAGCGGAGTCACTGGATTTTCATGAACGGGTAAATCAGGGGTTTCTGGAGCTGGCAGAATCTTATCCGTATCCCAAGCTTATTGTTCGGGCAGACGCGGCACCGGAGGAGGTGCATCAGCTTATTTGGAGGCGGATGAAGGAACAAATTGACCGACAGGAGGAAAAGAGATGAAGGTCGAAAAAACCAGACAGACCATAGGAATGGGGAATGTTCTGAATAAGAGCAGATCAGTGGAGGCGGATTTTAAATTTACTTTATCCTCCAAGCTGGAAAATACAGAGCTCTATGATCGTCTGAGAAAAATGCTGGAGGATATTTCCGCCCAGGGAGAAAAGCTGGTAAAGCACATCGATATCAAGGATATGAAGCGATACAGGGAACTGATCAAGGAATTTGTGAATGAGGTGGTTACGAATTCTCATCAGTTTTCCAGAGAAAATTTTTTGGATCGGCGCGGCAGACACAGAGTGTATGGATTGGTCAAGCTAGTTGATAAGGAGCTGGACGAGTTGGCGCAGGAGCTAATGAAGGAAGAAAAAAGCAGTCTGGGAATCCTAGCCAGAGTAGACGAAATCAAAGGCCTTCTGCTGGATATGATCGTATAGTGGAGGGATTGAAGTTATATGCAAAAGCGACACCCTAAGGGGAGATCGCTTTTTTTGCGAATAAGTTTTAAATTGCGGCTGCTGGGCTTAAAGCAAAGCCACGCCGTCTGCCGGCGATTAAGTTCAAAGCATGGCAGAAAGGGGCGTAAAAGGCAGAGCGGAAGATAAGGCAAAGCCGTGCTGTCTGCCGGTGATTAAGTTCAAAGCATGAAGAAAAAGAGTGCAAAAGGCAGAGTAGAGCGGGCGGAGTAAGGAGCGGGAAATGAAGCTTTCGCATATCATTGGACAGAGGGAATTAAAGGATTACTTTCGCAGGGCTTTTTCCGGCGAAAGGCTTTTCCATGCCTATATTATAGAAGGGGAGCGGGGAAGCGGTAAACGGCTTTTGGCGGCGGCAGCGGCCAATCTTTTGGTATGCGGGCATTCCGAAGCCGGGGAAAGCTGTGGGAGCTGCGCAGACTGCTTGCAGCTTGCCGGAGGGAATCATCCCGATGTCATCTATGTGCAGCCTACCAAAAAAACAGGCTATGGAGCGGAGGACATTCGGCAGAGCGTTTTGCAGGAAATCGACATTCGCCCCTATCAGAGCCGATATAAAATTTATATCATCGCCTCGGCAGAATCTATGACTGTACAGGCGCAGAATGTGCTGCTCAAAACAATTGAGGAGCCGCCGGCATATGCTCTGTTTTTTTTACTGGTGGAAAACAAAGACAGGCTGCTGGAAACAGTTCTTTCTCGCTGTGTTTTGCTGCGGATGAAGCCCTTGTCGCCGGAGGAAATGCAGGAGCTTTTGAACCGGAGCGGAAGGCAGGAAGCGCAAGGTCTGATTAGCTTTGCAGAAGGCAATCCGGGCAGGCTGCTGGAGCTGGCTGCTTCGGAAGACTTTGGAGAGATGAAAAGAGATTTGGAAAATTTGCTGGATAGGTTTATTAAAACATCAGAACATGGTATAATGGAATGGATTCCGATTTTGGAAAAATATGAGGAAAAATTGGAGGAGGCGTTGACGACCCTACAGGTCGCAGTCAGAGAGCGGCTGCAAAAGGCATATCGCCAAGAGTCGCCGGTTTGGTCGGGAGATTCGCCGGAAAGCTTACACAGGTATTATTTTCTGGCACGAAATCTGATACGGGCGAAAAGGCAGCTGTTTGCCAATGTCAATAAAACTATGATTATTTGGAATTTATTCCTGTTTTAAAGGAGCTGTTATGATAAATGTTGTCGGAGTCCGCTTTCGCAAAGCGGGGAAAATTTATTATTTTGCAGATAATGGTCTGAATTATGAGGGCTGTCGCCATGTAATTGTTGAAACAGCCAGAGGAGTGGAGTACGGGCATGTTGTTTATGCGGGCAAGGAGGTGCCGGAGGAAGAAGTCGTTCAAGAATTAAAGCCGGTCATTCGCTGCGCGACGCCGGAAGACGACAGGATATATGAGGAAAATCAGCAGAAAAGCAAGGAAGCCTTTCAGATCTGTAAGAGGAAGATTTTAGAACGCGGACTGCAAATGAAGCTGGTCGATTCAGAATATACCTTTGACCGCAACAAGCTGTTGTTTTATTTTACCTCTGACGACCGCGTTGATTTTCGTGACTTGGTCAAAGATCTGGCAACGATTTTTCGGACGCGGATTGAATTGCGTCAGATCGGTGTGCGCGATGAGTCGAAAATGATTCCCAGCATTGGCGGCTGCGGCAGACCGCTGTGCTGCGGCAGCTTTTTAAGCAATTTTCATCCGGTTTCCATAAAAATGGCAAAGGATCAGAATCTTTCTCTCAGCCCCAGTAAGATTTCAGGGATTTGCGGCCGTCTTCTCTGCTGCCTGCAATACGAGCAGGCAACCTATGAGGAGCTGAACAAGGTTTCTCCCAGAACTGGCGATCTGGTCAAAACTCCGACCGGCGCGATCGGTGAGGTTCAGTATATCAATCTTTTGCGGCAGCAGGTCAAGGTTGTGATCAAGCAGGGAGAGGATGTAGAGATTCTGCAATACGCTGTCAGCGAGCTAGAGCGCTTGCCCAAGAAGGAACGAGCGGAAAAGCAGGAGAAGGAAAAAACGGATAAAGCGATGGAAAAAGAGCTGGCAAAGCTGGAGGAAGGCGAAAGGGTAAATTGTCAGGCGCCCTGCCGGAAGAAGCAGCAAAACAAAAAGTCATGAAGCATCTGATAAAAAATGGCGAGCGACTCGACGACTTAAATATCAAAGGATATCATTTGATTCAAGACCCGAATGGCTTTTGCTTTGGCTTGGACGCGGTCTTATTGGTGCATTTTGCAGCGGCAAGACCGCAGGAGAGGATCTTGGATATTGGTACCGGCACGGGTATTATTCCGATTTTGATGGCGGCGTACTATCCGCAGACACAGTATCAGGCGATTGAAATTCAAGCCGCCTATGCTGATATGGCTAGGCGCTCTGTTCTATACAATCAGCTTCAGGATCGGATTGAGATTGTCCATGGAGATTTTCGAGAGGCGGAGAAGATTTTTCCGCTGTCTGAGTTTGAGCGGATTACGGTCAATCCGCCCTATATGAATGCCGGTCTGATTCCAGCGCAGGAGGACAAGGCGATTGCCAGACATGAGCTTTGCTGTGATCTGGCGCTTATTATACAAAAGGCGGCCCGGCTTTTAAAGCCGCAGGGGAGCTTTTGCATGGTGCATCGCCCCAATCGCTTGCCCGAGGCGATTGAGCTTTTGAAGCGGTCGGGCCTAGAACCGAAAAGGCTGCGCCTAGTACAGCCAAAGGCGGATGAGGAGCCGAATCTTTTTTTGATTGAGGCGATACGCGGAGCTAGACCCTATTTGCGGATGGAGCCGACGCTGGTAATCTATCAAGGGGATGGCAGCTATATGCCGGAGGTGACGGAGATTTATCGTTACTAGGGCTGTGGCAGCGCGATTAAGAGCTATGTCTTGATAGTCGGATAGGGAAAGATGGCGCTGTTTCTTGAGGCCAAGCATTTGGGAGGGAAAAGAGTGCTGGCGCTTTCTGGGATTGGCTCTGAATCGGTGTACAGGACACAGAAAGGAAAAGCCGGTTAAAAGAACGGAAAAACAGGCGCATAGAGGAAAGTAAGGAGTATGAAATGAAGGGAACCTTGTATCTGACCGGTACGCCAATTGGCAACCTGGAGGATATCAGCTATCGCTGCGTGCGGATACTGACGGAGGCCGATTTGATTGCGGCGGAGGATACTCGACGGACGCAGAAGTTGCTTACGCATTATCAAATCAAAAATAAGCTGAGCAGCTATCATGAGCATAATAAAGCGGAAAAGCAGGAATATTTTTTGCAACTTTTAGAAGAAGGAAAAAATATTGCCCTAGTGACCGATGCCGGTATGCCGGGAATTTCCGATCCCGGCGGAGAATTGGCAAAGGCCTGCATGGACAGAGGAATTACAGTCACAACGGTACCCGGACCGACTGCCTTGATCAGCGCACTGGTGCTTTCAAAGGAAGCTTTGCATGAGTTTGCTTTTTTTGGCTTTTTGCCGGCAGATAGAAAAGAAAGGACGGAAAAGCTGGCGGAACTGGCGGAGTTGCCCTATGCCTTGATTTTTTATGAAGCGCCGCATCGCCTGCAAAAAACGCTGGCGGCAATGCTGGATTTGTTTGGGGATGAGCGCCGAATCAGTCTGGCCAGAGAATTGACCAAAAAATATGAGGAGATTTTACACTTTTCCTTGGCGGAGGCGGTTGCTTATTATGAGGAAAACCAGCCCAAGGGCGAATATGTGCTGGTCGTTGCCGGAAAGGACAGAGAATGCTTAAAAGCGGAGGCTCGGCAGCAATGGGAGAAAATGAGCTTAGAGGAGCATCGGGATTTCTACCTGCGGCAGGGCATGGAGCAAAAGCAGGTGCTTAAGCAGATGGCGAAGGACAGAGGAATAGGGAGGCGAGAGCTTTATCAATATTTTAACAAGGATAAGCGATTGCCAAACGAGGGATGAGAAAATATCGAAGCTTCGTGCCGGTCGGCATCAGACGACGCCGAGCGAAGGCGGAGAAGGGAATAAGGCGGAGGGAAAGCGAAGCTTTCTCCAAAGTATTGGAAATAGGAAGAGGAATAAGATGAACAAGAGAAATAATTATATTTTTATTTTAGTTTTTTCAGCGCTATGCTTGGCGATGAGCTTAACCCTTAAGGCATTGAATTTTTTTGTGCCGATTGGCATTCCGGTCTTACGAATCAGCTTTAGCGGGCCGCCGCTGAAAATGGTGGCTGTGCTTTTTGGTCCGCTCTACGGCGCGATTGCGGCGGGCTTATCTGATTTTTTGGGATTTTTTCTGATGGATAAATCGGGCAATGCCTATTTGTACCAGCTGACGATTACCGCTATCTTAAACGGTGCCTGCGTGGGGCTTTTATGGAAATATTTCCGAAGCAAGTCGGCAAAAATGGTCAAGATGCAGTATCTTATTGCTATGGCGGGCGTAGTCTTATACGGCGCGATCAGCTTTTTCCTGACCTATGGCAGAGAAGAAGCGGTCAAGCAGATGCAGGGGAGCGTTGTAATTATTATTGCCGGTTTGGTGGGCATTATTCTTTATTTTGTCAATCATTTGATTGCGCAGCGACAGAAGGAGCAAAAGTTTGGCGAATATTTCTTTCAGATGTTTTTGTCCGTTACTTTGCCGGGGCTTTTGTTTAACTGGGTAAATACTTATATTTTGATTGGCATTTTCTTTAAAGACAAGCAGAAGGATATCTTTTTATTTGGCTTGCTGCGCAGTGCGGTTCAGCTGCTGGAAAGCTACTATAATGTGTTTATCGTGCTGTTTATTATTATTTTGCTGAATCCGCTGCTGGGAAAAAAGGGCTTTGTTCCCTTTGGCGGAGGAGCAGGCAGGAAGGACGCTCCCGCTAGGGAGGCATAAGACGGCGCCGAAGCCGAAAGAGGGAAATAGCGAAAGCTTTTAGATGAAAAAGAGGAAAAGGCGAGAGAGCGGTGAGAGCCGCCTCGGAAGCAAATGGCAGGAAGAATACTCATAAAAAAGAATAAAGTAAGACTATCAATGGACAACGAAGGAGAGAAGAATGGAAAAAAGCTATGATTTGATTATTATCGGCGCGGGGCCGGCGGGGATTACTGCCGCCATCTATGCGACCAGAGCGCAGCTGAATTATATTTTGCTGGAAAGGGCATTTCCCGGCGGACAGATTATCAATACCTATGAGGTAGAGAATTACGCGGGATATTCCAGTATTTCCGGTTTTGATCTGGCACAGAAAATGCAGGAGCATTTAAATTATCTGGGTGGAAGCATTACGACGGGAGAGGTCAGGCAGCTTCGGCTGGCGGAGGATGGCTGGAAGGAGCTGGAAACGGATTTGGGGTTGCTTCGCGCCAAAAAGGTGATTATTGCGACCGGAGCGACCGCCAGGGTTCTGAATGTGGAGGGCGAGGCAAAGTATTCGGGCAGGGGAGTATCCTACTGCGCGACCTGCGATGGGGCGTTTTATCGGGATAAGACGGCGCTGGTTGTTGGCGGTGGCGATGTGGCGGTGGAGGATGCGATTTATCTGTCAAGAGTCTGCAAAAAGGTATATATCGCTCATCGCCGAGATGAATTTCGGGCAGTTAAAAATTTGCAGACCCGATTATTTCAGCAGCCGAATATTGAGGTTTTGTGGTTTACCGAGTTGAAGCAAATTAAAGGAGAGGACTTTGTCCGCTCGGTGATGATTTACCAGAACCAGATGGGTGAAACCAGAGAGTTGGAGGTTGATGGTGTCTTTATTGCGGTTGGAAACGATCCGAACACTGGATTTTTGGGAGATTTACTGGAAAAGGATGAACGAGGGGCGATCATTACGGATCGCAGTTGCCGAACCAGCGTACCGGGGATATATGCGGCCGGAGATCTGCGAAGCGGCTCGGTTCGCCAAATTATGGCGGCCTGCGCCGACGCGGTTACGGCAGTGATGGATTTGGACAAAAATGAATAAGAATTTAGCCTTTGATTTGGAGGAAAATCTGAAAAAGCTGCCGGAGCTGCCGGGCGTGTATCTGATGAAGGACGCGCAAGAGCAGATTTTGTATGTGGGAAAGGCCAAGGTTTTAAAAAATCGGGTTCGCCAATACTTCCGCTCCCAGGAGGGCTTGATGCCGAAGATTCGGAAGATGGTCGAGCTGGTGGAGTCCTTTGAATGGATTGTAACGGAAACAGAGGTAGAGGCGCTGGTTCTGGAAATGAACCTGATCAAAAAGCATCGCCCCAAGTACAATACCATGCTCAAGGATGATAAATCCTATCCTTATATCAAGATTACTGTTGAGGAGGAATATCCCCGAGTGATTTATACCCGCCAGCTGCTTCGGGATAGAGCCAAATATTTCGGGCCGTATACGGCGGCTTACGGGGCGCAGGAGTTGATATATTTTATTCAGAAGCATTGGAAGCTATGCAAAATCAATAAGAATTTGCATAAATCTGCTGGAAGAGCCTGTTTTTCTTATCATTTGAAGCTGTGCGACGGGCTTTGCATTGATAAGATCAATGCAGATCAGCATAGACAAAAGATTAACGAAATCATTGCTTTTTTAAACGGCGATCGAGGCGAGCTGTTTCGGGAAATGGAAAGAGAAATGAAGGACGCGGCGGAGCAAATGGATTTTGAGAAGGCGGCGCAAATCAGAGATCGAATTGCTCTGATGAAAAAAACCTTTCAGGAGCAGGTCGTTACTCGGGAAAGCAAAGAGGATATGGATGTAATCGCCATTGAGCAAATGGATGATCGGGCGCTGGCGCAGATTTTTTTTGTGCGGGAAGGAAAGCTGACCGGACGGGAGCATTTTCATATCGGCAATCCGGAAAATCTGTCAATGCCGGAGCTGTACGCGGTGTTTATCAAGCAATTTTATTTGGGGGCTGCCTTTATTGCTAGGGAGATCATCGTTGCGGAAGAGGTTGCCGATAAAGAAATTTTGGAGGAATGGCTTAAATTAAAAAAAGAGCAAAAAGTGCAGCTGATTTTGCCCTTAAAGGGGAAAAAAAGAAAGCTGGCAGACATGGCTAGGGAAAACGCCAAAATTTCTCTGCTGCAAATGGGGGCGACGCTCCGCAAGCAGGAGGAGGCGGCAAAAAAAGCGCTACAAGCACTGGTTTGCGCTATTGGTCTAGAGAAAAGCGAAATTCATCGGATTGAAGCCTATGATATCAGTCATATCTCCGGCGCCTACAGCGTCGGTTCGATGGTAGTTTTTTTGGACGGCAAAGCCAAAAATTCGGATTATCGTAAATTTCGCATGAAGGAGGTCAGGGGCGTTGACGATTATGCCCAGCTGGAAGAAATTTTGCGCCGTCGCTTTGGCAGAGCGCTGGAGGAGCAGCGGCAATATTTGCTGAAGGAGGGGCTGTCAGAGGGGAAATTTATCAGCCTGCCGGATCTGATCTTAATGGATGGAGGCAGGGGACAGGTGCATGTAGCGGAAAGGGTACTGGCTGAATTTGGGCTGACTATCCCCGTATGCGGCATGGTTAAGGATGACACGCACAGTACGAGAGGGCTGTATTTTGAAGAAAAAGAATATCAGCTGGCGGACGCGCCGGAGGCCTTTCGGCTGGTAACTAGGATTCAGGACGAGGCACATCGCTTTGCGATCAGCTATCATCGAAAGCTTCGGCAGAAGGATCAGGTGAAATCGGTTTTGGACGATATTCCGGGAATTGGACAGACCCGGCGCAAGGCGCTGCTCCGGCACTTCGGATCGGTGGAGGGGATTAAGGAGGCGAGCGTTGAAGCGCTTGGCGAGGCGCCTTCCCTGAACCGGCGACTGGCGGAAGCGGTGTATCAGTATTTTCATCCCGTAGAGGATAAAGCGGCGGAGCCGTCGTCATAAAATTTGCCAAAGAACGCAGGAAAGAGGGGCATGGCGAAAAGCGGACGAGCGGAGGTTTTGCTCCTTACGGGCAGCGGATGAATCAATAAATGACATACGAAAGAGGAAGAAAATGGACGAGCGGCAGCATGATTATTATGTAGAACTACCGGCGATCGTTGAGCGAATGAAGCTGAAAAATATGGCTCCGGAGATTCCGATTCAGGATATCCGGATTTATCAGTCTGACCTTAACAGGCCAGCGCTTCAGCTGGCGGGCTTTTTTGACTATTTTGACGCTGAGCGCGTGCAGGTTATCGGTAAGATCGAGCATACCTATATTCACAATATGTTTCCCTCGGAGCTGAAGGAAATTTTGAAAAAGCTGTTTTCGGCGCAGATTCCCTGCGTGATTTTTACCAGAGATCTGGAAATCCCAGCGATGGTGCTGGAATGCGCTTTGGAATATGGAGTGCCTATTTTCCAGACTGGTATGACGACCTCTGCCTTTAATTCGGATTTAAACCGCTTTTTAAAGTCGGAGCTGGCGCCGAGGACTTCGATTCACGGGGTGCTGGTCGATGTTTATGGCGAGGGAGTTTTGATTATCGGGGAGAGCGGGATTGGAAAGAGTGAAACAGCTTTGGAGCTGATCCGGCGCGGACACCGGCTGGTAGCCGATGATGTGGTCGAGGTAAAAAGAGTTTCGGACGATACTATTATTGGGTCATCGCCCGATATTATCCGGCATTTTATTGAACTGCGGGGAATCGGCATCGTAGACTGCAAGATGCTGTTTGGCGTGCAGTCGGTAAAGGATGAAAATGAAATCAATATGGTGATCCAGCTTCAGGAATGGGAGGTTGATACGGAATTCGATCGTCTGGGGCTGATTGATGAACATATGGATATTTTGGGAGTGGATGTTCCCAGTCACACTCTGCCGATTCGGCCGGGCAGAAATCTGGCAATCATTGTTGAGTCGGCGGCAATCAATTACCGGCAGAAGAAAATGGGCTATAATGCCGCTGAAGAAATCAATAAGCGGGTTATGGGCAATTTAGAAAAAAACAAGCAAAAAGAGGAACGCTAAAATCTTAACAAAGGAGAGATGAGATGTATAATATTGGGATTGATCTGGGTGGAACAAATATTGCGGCGGCGGTAGTTGACGGCGAGGGCAGGATCATATGTAAGGGCAGCACGCCGACCAGAGTGGAGCAGGGATTTCAAGCGATTGTAAAAGAAATGGCTGAGCTGTCCAGAGCTTTGATTGAGAAGGCTGGATTAAAGCCGGATGACATTAATTCGGTTGGGATTGGAAGCCCCGGCACCATTGATCAGGAAAAAGGAGAAATTGTACATGCCTATAATCTGAATTTTAATCATGCGCCGATTCGAGAGGAATTTATTAAGCATTTGAGCTTGCCCGTATATATCGGCAATGATGCCAATGTGGCGGCTTATGGAGAGTTTGTATTTGGAGCCGGCCACGGCGAATATAAGGATTTGGTGGCTATCACGCTGGGAACTGGGCTGGGAGGCGGCATTGTTTTGGACGGCAAGCTGATCTGCGGCGCCTTTAACGGCGGCGCCGAGCTTGGGCATATGGTTATTGCTTTAGACGGCGAGCAGTGCAATTGCGGACGCAAGGGCTGCTGGGAAAGGTATTCCGCGGCCAATGCCCTGATTCGTCAGGCGAAGGCGGCGGCGACAGAAAATCCGACATCTCTGCTCAATACCTTAGTTGGAAACGACATGGAAAAAATGAATGCCAAAATTCCCTTTGATGCCGCGCAGCAGGGCGACCTGATTGCGCAGGCGGTAATTGACAAATATATTTATTATCTTGCGGTGGGAATCGCCAATATTATCAATTGCCTGCAGCCGGAGGTTATTGTTATTGGCGGCGGCGTCTGTGCGCAGGGAGATAATTTGCTTGTGCCGCTGCTGGAGGAAGTGAAAAAGGAAACCTTTGGCGGAGCGGAATCGTTAAAAACCAAGATATGTATTGCCGAGCTGGGCAATGATGCTGGTATTATTGGAGCAGCGGAGCTGTATCGTCAGTATATGAAATAGCTAAGGTAGTTGGCTTATGTTGCCTATACGAAAACGAGCTTTCGATATAGGTAAGTTCAGCAGACTACTAAAATGGTTTCATAGGGAGCTTGGAGCCGAAAAAGGACTGTGCCCGATATGCGGCGGATTGCTTTGCAGCCTATACGAAAGCAATTGGCAATGCACCGGAGCGCAGTTTTTTTATTATTTTATATCAAAAAGTGATAAAATCTAAAATTAGTCTTAAGGTAACATTATCTATCATAAAATAACAACACATTTAATAACTTGAGTGTTGAATAATATGCTATAATTTAGGCAAGTAAATGTTAGCCGTTTCTCATATGACGGGATATAAAATTATGAGGTGCAATTTAGCCACTTGCCGATGGTGTGGGATATAAATAATTCGGTGTGTAAATGTAGCCACTTACTATATAGGTGGGGTATAAATAATATAGTGTGTAAATCCCTCTAATCGAAATGATAGAGGGATTTTTTTGAGGTTTGTATGAAGGTAAAACAAGGATATTCTTACCACATAAAGGATAGTTTCTTTTCTGATGTGTCAGATTCCTCTCTAATCTTTGAAGCAACGGCAGCGCAGCAGAGGCGAAGCCGGAAAGCCGTCTGGGAAAGCGCTTTGGCAAAGCGCCCTAGGAAAAATCTAGGAAAGCCAGTCGTCCTCCTCCTTGAAGCGGTCGCCCAGCTTATCCAGTAAAATAGCGATGATTCCGCTCCGAGCAATTTTCAGAGTGATCATATAAAAGAGCACAACCAGCAGGGACAGGATAAATTCATTGGGGTTGATAAAATTAAAGGCCTCCGAAGCCAATGTCGCAAACGACATGGCATAGAGAATAATCGAAAAAACCTGACTGCCCTTCAGCTTCAGCTCGCTGATTCGCAAAAGCGGAAAAGTAAAGGACAAAATAGCATAGACGATAACTGCCTTAAAAAAATATTGTGAGATCAGCCGAAAATAATAAAATAAAAAGGTGAAAATATAGCTGATAAATTCAGAGGTTTTGAGAATATCCTGAAAGGTCGCTTTGGGCAAACGGATATCGGCGAGTTGCGCAAATTTGATAATGACCGGCTCGGCGTTCAGCCTTTTAAAGGCGATATAGTCGGAATTTATAAAAATCCCATAAGAATATCCGCTTAGATCGGTATAGTTTTTCTCGCTGCCGGAATCAATAATGGCAATAAAATCGCGATTGCCGCCAATGACCCGAACCGCGTCATTTTCCGGAGAAAGCTGTAATTTGCCGTTTTCGATAACCAAATCGGGGAAATGAGAATCGCTGATAAAGGCATGCACATAGGTAAAGGCCTCCTTTACCTCCAGCGACAGCCAAATGCCGCCCAGCAGGCTAAGAATCGCTGCAAAGAGCAGAGTGTAGCCGACTGCTTTGCTAAGCGGTTCTTTGATTGCCTGAATATAAAAATCCGGCGAAGCAAAGCTGGCAAAGAAGCGTTGAAAAAAATTAATCCTAGGAGATGTATTTGCTTGCATGATTGTCCTTTCCGTTCAGCCCCCTCGATTGAGGAAGCCTTTTATAGCCAAAGGCGAAAGCCTTCTGTTTATAACTGCGTTTTTTCCTATCTTATCACAGTGCGAATATCTGTCAAGAATTTTTTCCGTTAAAGAATTGTAAACATGGGGGAATATCAGAAATGTAATATAATTGTAATAACTCAAATGTTGAGTTTGGCGGGGATTTGGTCTATAATGAAAGAAAATTTAACCAAACAAGGGAATTTCTCAGGAGAATTCGAGAGATAGAAAGAGATGAGAAGATGAAGCGGCAAAAAGTAAAATACCGAGCCATTATACTGGTGACAGTGATTAGTCTTTTGCTAGGCGCCTTACCGGCGCAGGCGACGATTCCGGTAGCAGAGGGGACGCTGCCGAAAGCGGATATTTATTTTAATGAAAAAAGGATTACCTATTCTCAGGAAAGCGGAGAGCCGTTTTCAGATGGGAACCGGCTCTGGGCGCCACTGCGGCAGACGATGACGGCAATGGGAGCGGTGGTCAGCTGGGATGCGGCCAACCAGATGGTAAGAATTAAATTTGACGGAAATACCATTGAGGTACCACTAGATAAATATCATGTGGTCAGGAATGGGCAGGTTCTCAATCATGACACAGCGGCAATACTGATCGATGGAAAAACCTATGTTGCGGTTCGTGTTATTATAGAAACGATAGGAGCAAAGGCGGTCTGGGGAAGCAGCAGCGTTCGTATTACCTATCAGAAGCAGGACACCTCGGTAAAGCGAATTCCGAATTATTATGATTTGCGGGAATACAATCGGGTCACGTCTGTCAGAGATCAGAAGCAGACGGGAGCATGCTGGGCATTTGCTTCCTTGGCGGCTTTGGAGAGTGCTTTGATGCCGTGGGAGGAATATGATTTCAGCGAGGATAATATGAGTCTGGGACATGGCTACAATCTTTCGCAGGCGCAGGGCGGCGACTATATGATTGCATTGAGCTATCTGACGCGCTGGGCAGGACCAGTGCTGGAGAGAGAGGATCCCTTTGGCGACAATATTGTCAATCCCAATGCCAAGGTGGTCAAGCATTTGCAGGAGGCTATCTTTTTGCCCAAGGAGGGCAGGCTGGGAATTAAAAGAGCGATTTTGCTTTATGGCGGAGTTCAAAGCTCTTTGTACCTTGATCAGGTTCAGCAATGGGGCGATAGTGATTTTTACAATATGCAGACGGCGGCGTACTATTATGACGGCGGCCGCCGGATCAATCATGATATTGTAATCATCGGCTGGGACGATCAATATTCTAGGGAAAATTTTAAAAAGAAGCCGAAGCAGGATGGCGCGTTTCTCTGCAAGAACAGCTTTGGTAGTGAATTTGGCTTGGACGGATATTTCTATGTTTCCTATGAGGACAAATATATCGGCACCAATGCAATCGCCTATACCCAAATGGAATCTGCTTTCAATTATCATCATATCTATCAAACCGATAAGCTGGGCTATTTAAAAAGAGCCGGTTATGGAGAGGAAACAGCGTATTTTTCCAATGTCTATACCCCAAAAGGGCAGGAACTGCTGAAAGCGGTTGCCTTCTATGCTTTGGAGCCAAATACGAGGTATGAGATTTTTGTAGTAACGGATTTTCAGTCCGCTCAGGACTATCAGAAGATGGATATGATCACCAAGGGGAGCTTCAGCTATTCCGGTTATTATACAGTCAAGCTGGGACAGGGGATTCCGGTGGATAAAAAATTTGCTGTTGTTATCCGTATCATCTCCCCGGGAACCAAGCATCCGATAGCAACAGAAGCCAAAGGAGCCGCCGCTTGGGCAAATAATGTCGATTTGGCGGACGGAGAGGGCTATATCAGCTATGACGGAAAAAGCTGGAGACGGGCGGAGGAATATCTGGAGGCCAATGTTTGCCTGAAGGCATTTACCAGCAATCACTGATGACGGCGAATTTTGGGGCTGGACAGAAAAAGCCTTATGAGAGCGGCTTTTGAAAAAAGTGCAGCGCGGCAAGACGGAGATGCAAAAAAAGGAGCGCATAGTGGAAAAAAACATAGAGGCAAGGATATTGGCGGTTGCCAATTCCTATCAGCAAAAATATTATTTTAATCCTCGCTTTCAGAATTTACCGCTGGAGATAAAAAAAGAGATAAAGCAGATTTGCGTCCGCTTTACAGAGGAGGTTGGCGGGATATTTGAGATATCCTTTCAGCCGGAGGGAGCCTTGCAGCTAAGGGTTCATACGGCGGAGGAGGATCTTTTATTTGATGAGATCGGAGCAGAGCTTTTGATTAAGGAATATCAGAGAGAAAAGGAGGAGCTTTTTACTGGGTTGGAGCTTTATTTTGCTGGCTTTGGCAAATTGGATGATAGATAGCCTAAAAAAAGAGGGATTACTGCAAACGATGGCGAGAAAAAAGCGACAGAAGGTTTTGAATTTTCTAAGAAAAATATAATAAAATTATAAAAAAAAATTCTGGGCAGAAAAAAGCTTTTGTGGTATACTAAAAATTGGAAACAAAAAGCGTAGACTCATTCTTTGCTTTGGCAAGACAGCAGGTGGTGTATTGTCTTAACATGAGCTTTAGGCACAAAAGGTACAAAGCAGAGAGGTTATGCTTTTAATAATGAAAGAATCGGTATTATGGAATTGATTTTCTTTGCTGGAGCGGTTAGCCATAAGGCGATGGAGGAGGCAAGGAGGAGAAAATCAAAAAATATTCCGGTTCGTGCTGTATAGTCTTGTATCCTTTGAAGGAACGAGAACGGAGGAAACGATGAATTTAAAAGTCAATCAAAAAACCAGAAATTTAGTTATTTTAAGCGTATTGCTGGCAATCGGCATTATTTTGGATGTTACGCCTTTAGGAGCGATACCGATCGGCGGAATATCGGCAACAATTACTATGATACCGGTCATTATCGGCGGAATTGTTTTGGGGCCGGTTTATGGAGCGGCTTTGGGGGCGGCGATGGGTATTGTCAGCCTACTTCATGCGCTGATGCGTCCAGCTACGATCTTAGACCCTCTATTTGTCAACCCGCTGCTGTCGGTGCTGCCGAGAAGCTTTATCGGAGTGGCATCTTATCACGCATATGCTTTGGTAAAAAAATTATTTCATAGGCAGGCGCCTGCGCTAATTATCGGAGGGATTGCTGGAAGCCTGACCAACACTGTATTGGTGCTTTCCATGCTCTATGTGCTCTATGGGCAGCAATTGATTCAGTCCCCTGACTTTCAAGTCTTGAATTTGGCAAATCATCAGGCACTGATTTATTTGCTTTTGGGGGCGGCGGCAACTAATGGAATAATGGAAGCGGTTTTGGCGGCGGTGCTCACCTGCGGAATCGGCTTAGGCCTGAAAAAGGGCTTGCCAACGGGCTTTACCAGATTATAGATAGATCTTAGAGCAGATAAAGATCCTCCGCCGATAACAAACGGCGGAGGATACTTCTTTTAGGAGGCTGTATGAAAGAATCGAGAAATGTAACAGTGGTATGCTATTTGGAGAGAGATGGCAGGATATTGATGCTGCACCGAAATAAGAAAAAAAACGATGTCAACGGCGGTAAATGGATTGGGGTTGGTGGTCATGTCGAAGCAGGAGAGTCGCCAGAGGAATGCGTGATCAGGGAGGTCAGGGAGGAAACAGGCTATACCTTGGAAAGCTTTCGGTATAGGGCGATTTTGACCTTTTGCTATAATGACGAGCCAGCTATGTATTTGTTTTTGTTTACTTCCGACTGCTTTAGCGGCGAAGAAATCGAATGTGATGAGGGGGATCTGAAATGGATTCCCAAGGAGGAAATTCAGGCGCTGGAGTTATGGCAGGGCGATCGTATTTTTCACCGCCTGCTGGAAACCAGACAGGACTTTTTTTCCATGAAGATGGTGTACCAGGGCGACGATATGATCGAGTGTACGCTTGACGGGAAGAAATTGGAGGCTGTAGACTATGCCGCCGATTAATCTGCTGATTAAGCCGGCCTCGGCAGCCTGCAATATGCTTTGTGAATATTGCTTTTATAATGATGTAGCAGCCAATCGGCTTTGCGGCTTTAAGGGCTTTATGAGCGAGGAAATGCTGGAACGGCTGGTAAAGGAGGCGCTGGATTATGCCGAGGGAATGTGCGGCTTTGCCTTTCAGGGCGGAGAGCCGACCTTGGTCGGACTGGATTTTTACCGGAAGCTGATAGAGCTTCAGCAAAAATATAACCACAAAAAACTGCGAATCCACAATGCCATTCAAACCAACGGCTTTGCAATTGACGAGGCATGGGCGGATTTTTTCCACAAGAATAATTTTTTGGTCGGCTTGTCCTTGGACGGCACCAGAGAGCTGCATGACCGCAACCGGCATAACAAAAAAGGCGACGGTACTTTTGAACGAGTAATGCAGACTGCGCGTCTGTTCGACAGAAAAAAGGTGGAGTATAATATTCTGTCGGTAGTGACCGGTAAAAATGCCATGCATATTGAAAGCAGCTATCGTTTCTTTCGCCGGCAGGGCTTTCGCTATCTACAGTTTATTCCGTGCTTGGAGCCGTTTGCCGAGGAGAAGGGAATGGCGGGCTATGCGCTTTCCAATAACGACTATGAGCATTTTTTAACAAAGCTGTTTGATTTGTGGTTTTTGGACTTGAAAAAAGGAGAGTATATCAGCATTCGCCATTTGGACAATTGGTTGGGAATCCTTTTGGGGAGGCCGCCGGAGGCTTGCAGTATGCAAGGTAGATGCAGCGTGCAGTTTGTCGTTGAGGGAAATGGCGAGGTATATCCTTGTGATTTTTATGTGCTGGATGAATGGCTTTTGGGGACAATAGGAGAGGTTTCTCTTAGGGAGATGCAGGATTCGGAAAGGGCAAGGCGCTTTGTCGCCGAGTCTGCGCCGTTGCCGGATACTTGTAAAGGCTGTCGTTATGTGCAGCTTTGCCGCAACGGCTGTAAGCGGGAAAGGATAGCCTTGGGGGGCGGAGCGGCAAAGCTTTATTATTGTCGAGCGGTTAAGGGATTTTTTTCTTCCAGAGAAAAAGAGTTGGAGCAAGCGGCAGCGCTTATTCAAAAAATGATGAGAGGATAGTAAAAGAATGAGAAGCACAGCATGTATGTTTTATCAGTCTCAGGCGAGAGATTTTCACTTGTTTTCACCGGAGCATATTATTGCACTGCTTGTTATTGCCACTTTGGCGCTGGGAATTCTTGCTTTTCGGGATAAACTAAGGAGCATGTCTAAACAGCAAAGACGAAAGCTGGAGATTGCGGCCGGTATTGCTTTATTGCTGGCAAGAAGTGGGATGTATTTGTATTATTTTAATTTTCAAATTGGAGCAAAGGAGTTTTTGCCGCTTTATGCCTGCCGTCTGGTGATTATTGCAATCCTGTATACCTTGTTTACCGGCAGAAGAAATTTACTTTTTTTCATATACTATTTCGGCATTATTTTTGGGGTGCTGCCGCTGATCGTGGTAGATACTTCTGGTTATACTTTTCCGCATGTGATGTTTTTCTCCTTTTTCTTTGGACATGGCATGATTTTATTGGCGAATATTTATTTTTTAGAAATTTATCAATACCGTCCGGGCAAAAATGATTTTCATATGGCGGTAGTAGCATTGATTTTATATTTTGGTGTGGCGGCAATGGCGAATTTTCTTTTGCAGGGCAATTACAATTATTTGGAGGCGGCGCCCGCCAGCTTGAATCTTGGGGACTTTAGCGGAACGCTTCCCTATAAAATATTGCTTTTCTCTGTCTTTTTGTTACTGTTTTTTCTGGAATATCTGCCCTTTTCCAGAGAAAAGGAGGAAGAGGAAGAATTGCCGCTGCATTTTAAATAAAATGGAGGAAAAACGAGAGCAAGAAGGAGGCGCTTATTATCAAAGGCTGGATTGTATACAATGGAGCATTAAGGCTGGAAAAAATAAATCGGCTGGTTGAGCGGCTTGTGGCTGCGGGCGCGGAATGTGGAGTAGAACTGCACAGCGTAGCCAATAACAATCTGTTGCCCTGTATTACTCGACGGGGCGAACTGACGCTTCGAGGCCGAAGCTTGCCGGCGCATCCGGATTTTGTGATTTTCTGGGATAAGGATATTCTTTTGGCAAAATATTTGGAAAAGATGGGCTTTTTCCTCTTTAATTCGGCACAAGCAATTGCCCTTTGTGATGATAAGGCGGAAATGCATTTGCGGCTGGCGGGTGAAAATATTCGGATGCCGAAAACGGTTTTTTCACCGCTGGCTTTTTATGAGCAGGAGCTTTCGGATGGCTATTTAGCGGAAGCGGAGGGGCTTTTGGGCTTTCCGCTGGTACTCAAGGAGGTGTCCGGCTCCTTTGGGATGCAGGTATATAAAATCGAAAGCCGGCAGGAGCTAAAGGCCAAGATTAGGGAGCTGGGCAACAAGCGCTTTATCCTTCAGGAAATGGTGCAAAGTAGCTATGGTAGGGATATTCGAGTCAATATTATTGGAGATAAAGTAATTGGCGCTATGCTGCGGCAAAATCCCCAAGATTTTAGGGCAAATATTACCTTGGGCGGTACAGCTTCTAGGATAGAGCTAAGTGCCGAACAGGAGGAATTGGCACTAAAAGCGCATAGGGCACTGGGACTTGAGTTTAGCGGGGTGGATTTGTTGTTTGGCGAAGAAGAACCGATTTTATGTGAGGTCAATTCCAATGTTAATTTTTTGAGCTTTGAAAGTGTTTCGGGGATTGATTTTGCCGAACGGCTGCTGACCCATGTGAAACGAAAAATCATAGCATAGGCCTTGGGATATCCGGAAAACGGGGGTTCCCGCGAGGTGGGATACCTGCCAATACAGAAGGAAATACCGTTTATAATGGCGGAACAGGATTGAAAAAATGCGGGGATTATTATTGTATTGCCAAAAGGATTATGAGAAAAATAAAGACTTTGCCCGATGGATTATCGAAGAATTCAGTAAACATAAGGGACAAGTGGAAATTGTATTAAAGGAAGAACTAAATGGAGGCGAGCTAAAGCTTGACTTTGATTTTGTGATCAACCGAACAAGAGATTACAATCTTAGCTTGCTGTTTGAGCTTAATCAGATCAGAGTGTATAATTCTTCTGAAATTACCTTGCTGGGGAATAATAAATTAGCTGGATATGCTTATGCGCAGAAAAAAGGCTTTGCGTTTGCCAGAGTGGCGCTGCCGAATTTTAGGGAGCGGCGGGAGCTGCTGGCAAAGCCGATTTATGGGCATGGCGGACAAGGGATTTATTTGTTTAAAGAAGTAGCAGAATGGCGGCAGGAAAATGTCAATCAAGTATTTTTGACGGATATCATCGGGGATATTCGTTTTTATATTTTGAATAATCGGATTCATGCGGCGGTGCTGCGTCGCTCTGCAAATGGACTGACTGCCAATTTCAGCACCGGCGGGAGTGTGGAGAGCTACTGCTATGACGCTTCGGAGGAGGCCTTGGTGCAAAAATTTATCGGTGAGTTGACCATCGACTATGCCGGAGTGGATTTTTTGCTTGGAAAAAACGGAGAATTGATGTTTAATGAAATCGAGGATGTCGCGGGCAGTCGGATGCTTTCGCATATGGGAATCAACGATATCGTTCCGCTCTGGGTGGAAAATATCGCGCAAGAGCAAGAAAAGCTTCGCGGAAGAAGGTAGTAAATTCGGGGCGTTTGAGGGGAAGGAAATAAGAGGTTTTCGGGAATCGTTCTGTGTTTTAAAGAGCTTAATGGAGAGGCGTTGGGCTTTGAGAAATTAAAAGTTGGGTAAATTGCAATAGTAAATGTCATACATGAATGGATGTTGTCATAAATTGTGAAAGGATTTGCGGTCGAGCCTAGCACATTTCCTACAAACCGGAATTTATCGGGAAGTGCCTTGCAAGCATTGCCATACATCCCGATTTTGTCCTCCCTTTTGGAAGGCGCGTCGAAACTTGCTCCCTGCGGTCGCTTCGGACAACGGGCGGCCTTCCAAAAGGGAGGACAGGACTCTGGGAGTAGACGGTGCTGTGATGGCAATTTTATATGAATTTTTATTTGTAATACTGACACTTTATTTTACAACTTTTAATTCTCTCAATTTTTACCCATTCTACTTTCGTTAAATGTTTGTCTTTTTTTTTGTGGTATAATTCATTTGATAGATAATACTTCCTTTTGGTCCTTTGCTTTTGTCGTGATTAACAATATAACAGATTATTTGTATTGGTGATTTATATGAGTTGAGCGAGATCTATTATGACTACATTAAATGCATTCAACTAGAAAGAGATTTTAATTGTATGCTTCAGCAAAAATATGAAGTGGAAGATTCGGAAAAAATAGAAATTGTAGAAATGATAAAAGGGAATTTAGTAGCTTTAGGAGTTCTGATTGATGAATAAAATTATTTCACTTAGTCATGTCGAAAAGGTATTTCGAAGCAAAAAAGTATTGGATATAGCGGAATTATCGGTGTTTCAAGGGGAGATTATTTCAATTTTAGGGACAAATGGAGCGGGGAAATCTACTCTGATAAAGCTAATTTCGGGACTATTGCTTCAAGAAAAAGGGAAAATTGAAGTAATGGGAATTAGCAACGATAAAAGAAAGATTCACCAAAAAGTAAAATTTGTAATGGAAAGCGGAAAGGGCTACTATGATTATTTGACTTCGGAGCAGAACATTGAATATTTTTTGAAACTAAATAATTTACGGCTGGCGGATGTCAAAAATAAACTGGATATTCTTTGCCAAGATTTGGATTTTGCGGATTCTTTGCCAATATTGGTATCGGAATTATCGCAGGGAAATAGACAAAAATTATCTTTAATAGTTGCTCTTTTGTGTGAACCCCAAATTCTTTGCCTTGATGAGCCGAGCAATGGGCTGGATTTGCTTGCAAAAAGAAAAATTGAAGAAATTCTTTTGCAGATGCGAACAGAGCAAAAAACAACAATCTTGATAACAACGCATGATATTGCCTTTGCTCAAAAAATTTCCAGTCGTATTTTGATCATGGATAAGGGAAAAATCTTGATGGACGGGACATTTGATCAACTTCTGGGTGGTAAAAAGCTAAGAATATATGTTATGGAAGCCGAGGCAAAAGAATATGAAAAAATTAAGGATTTATCGGGAGAGTTTGAATGGGAGAAGGACGAGGGGATTCTTAGGATAAAAACAGTACGAGATGAGATTAAAGAAGCTGTTTTTAATCAGATATCGGTTTTGAACTACCGAGTAGAAAATAGAGAAGTGGAAGACATTATCCGTGAGGTGTTAGATGCTGATTCAAGATATTAAAAGAGAATGGATACATCAATTACAAGAAATGTGGCAATTTAAATTTAATTTGGTCTTTGCCAATTTTTCCATATTAATTATGCTGTCCGCTTATTTAAATTATTTTGACGGGAGAGAAGATAAAACGGTACTGTTTTTTTTACTATTTGTTTGGTATTTTGCGACCCACAGTATTACGCATCCGAGTTTTTTTGTAGAAGATGAAATTATTGACCGAACGATTATTTCTGTCATTCAAAGTAAAAAGAGTATCGGTATTGTTTTACTGCACAAGATTATCGTTCAGATCTTGATTGATGTTGTCAAGGCGATTCCTTTGTTTTTGGCAATTTATTTTGTGGTAGATATAAAATTATTTGCCGACATAGTTAGGAATTTGATGATTTTAATGGCAGCGTTTTTAACGGTCTTTGGCTTATATGGACTAGGCTTTTTCTTGTCGGGATTTTGCCTGATATTTAGTAGAACTTCTAATATTACTGGTTTGATTTCACATTTTATACTTTTTTTTGCCGGAATTCTTCCGCAAAAAGAGGGAAGTATTTGGGCGGTGCTTGCAGGGATATTTCCGTTTCATACTTTGAAAAAATGGATTGTATTGTATGAGCCGCAGTATCTATGGGAGTTATGTTTATATGGTATCGTATATTGGATGATAGGAGCTATTTTCTTTCACCAAATGTATCAATACACGAGAAAAAGGGGAAATTTATTCCATGTATAGAGAACTGATTCGATTTTTTGCTTATAAAAGGCGATACGGCTTTGATACAATTTGTGAATGTATTTATTCTGTGATTTTTCTTTGTGGTCTTGGCCTTGTTGTAAATATTACGACATGGGAGCAAGCGTATTATTTTTTCCTGTATTATATAATGACAAATTCTATTTTAATGGCAAATGAAGAATTAGAGTACGAAATCCGCAGCGATCAGTATTCTAATTTAACGGTATGGAAAAAATCCTCTATCGCTGTTTATTTCATGCGTTTTTTTGCATATTTCTGTTGGTCAAGCGCCTTGTTTTTATTTAGCTTATTTTTGCTGACCTTTCCGAATTTTATACAAGGGGAGTTTTCAGCTTCTGGTTTTGGGATACTGGTAGCTACGATTACTCATTTATTCATTACCATGCTTCTTTATTATTTTATGTTAATTGCCACGGTTCGATTTCAGAGAATATCTGTGCTGTTATATTTGATGAATACTATAATTTTATTTTCTTCGGGAATGGTGTTTCCATCTCAATTTTCAGTTTCCTATCAATCTTTTTTGAAATTTCTGATAGATTGCTTTTAGCTGAAGCCTATAGTTTCGCCGATTTGCGGAGGGGGGTATAGGGAAATTATTCAAAGAATCAAGGCGAATTGTTATGAAGCTGTATTTTGGGATTAATCATTATAACTTTATTCCAGCCTGACCTTAAACCTAGAACTTTAAGGCAATTTACCAAAATAGCAGTAATCTTCCAAGCCCTACAAATCAATCATTATCCTTCGTAAATACGAAAGTATCCGATATGCTCCATAACATAATCAATGCATTCCTGCTTTAATGCGTCATCTTGGATTTCTTCTCCAGTTGGTGTTTGCAGGCGGCAGGCATATTCTTCCAAACGAACTCTGGCATCGCTTTGTAAAACCTCTTTGCTTTCTAAGAAAAAGGTCATTTCCTCATTACGCAAAGCGATCTTATAGGTATCTCCGGGATAAATAGATTCGCTGACTGTAAATTTTCTTTTCTTTGTGCCACCAAAAAACAAGGGAAGCACAGAGCGGCGATTGGTCAAATCTACGTCAAAACCTGCCAGCTTTCCCAGAATCGGCAAATAGTCTACGGTGGACATATATTCATGGCAAATTGTCAGCTGCGTGCTTGCTCCCTTAATTAATAAAGGTACCTTGGTTCGCTCATCGGCTAAAAAGAAATCTTCATTTTTTACCAAATAGCCCTGGCCATGATCGGCAAATAAGGTTACTAAGATATCCTCTTTGCCGAAATTTTCTTCCAAATAGTCAAATAAGATGCCCAAATACCGATCCACATAGCGCATTTGTTCTTGGAACCTTCTTTTTTTCGCTGCATTAAATTGCTGCTTTACCGAGGTCGTGCCAGTATTTCTCTCATCTTGTAAATCTTTAAAAGCCAAGCGCTTTGTTACATCAAACGGCAGTTTATAATTATCTCCGATATCATGCAGTTCGCCAATATTAATATATACGTATTGATTTGTATCTTTTAATGCTTCCATATGATCCATTGCCTCAGAGATGACATCTTTAATATTCATTTCTTCGCCATATACCCCAGAAAGAAAGCGATCAAATCCCCTAATATATCCATAATCCGGATTAGTACGCCAGTCGCCGTCTATCTTTGCGGTAACATAACCTGCTTGCTTTAGACATTCTCCCAAGGTCATGACATCTTCTGGCAGACGATGATCGATATTCGGATAAAACATCTTATGATCCACGCTGTATTTTCCAGAAAAATAGGCTGCCATACTGGGATAAGTCCATTCTCCGGTAGAATAAAAATTCATGCAATGTATTCCGTCCGAAAAATAACGATGTGTTTTTGGCATGGATTCTTGAAACCCGTTTTCCTCTAAAAAAGCTTGGGAAAGACCATCTACAAAAATTGTTAGAATTAGCTTTTTCTTGTTTCTCTCTGCGGTCAAAGGTATTGGGTTTCCTACTATGATTTCATTCTCATCTCCTGCAACGCTTATTTCCAGTGTGCGATCCACATAATAATAATGAAAGGACTCAAAATGCTGAAACATCTGATAAGAAGCTCCCCCGCACTCAATAGTAAAAATGCCGGATTGCTTTAGTAATATTGGTAAATAAGATGGTTGGTCAATTTCTATTTTTAGATGTTTTCCCTGCATAAGAACCTTTACCAGCTCCGCCTTATCATATGCAATGCTTGGTGTTTGTAAGGCTCCTAATCGGGTATAGGGGGCAATATAATAGTCTGAATTTGTTTTTAGCCGAATTCCAAATTCTTTCTGTTTGGCATAAGACCATGGCATAATCAAGGTTAAGTTGAAATTTTCGTTGATTTTTTGTCTTAGCTCTGCTACTTGCTGTTTAATAGTTGCTATTTCTTCTTGACTGTTAATCTGTTTTATTTTTAAACTGATTTTTGCATCAAGCCGATTTAACTCTGCTGATATGCCTTGTCCACCTTTATTCTCGATGAGATTCATCTGATAAAAATACTCATAGGCGCGAAAAAAATCACCGTTAATTTCATATAGCACACCTAAATTATATAAAAAATCCAGCATATAGGGATTCTTTTTTAATCCATCTTGTAAAATAGCAATTGCCGACTCCAGCTCTCCTAGCAACATAAAATAAGTAGCCTTCATTGACAAAGAATCCAAGTCATAGGGGCACTGCGCCTCATATGCTTCAATTTCCCGCAGAAGGCCGGCGGCGCTGCCTTGGCTTAGCTTTTCCTGAATTTCTTTTTTATTCATTTTTTATTTTCCTCTCTGTCGAAAAATCCCATTTTCATTAATTTTTCAACATACATAACCGAATATTGATACACTCTGTTAGCATACTCGTCATGAAAACAATAGCCTAGACATTCTTTGTATAATGCCCATAAGCTCCAATAAAATCCTGAAATTGCTGCATAGCTATACAACTTTATTTCTTCTTTTATCGACAAGTCTTTATCAAAATATAGCATAGCTAACTTTTTTAAATTTAAATCTTCCTTATCATATCCGGGCGAAATAATAAAAATTGCCAAGTCCATCATTGGATCCGACATTGCCGCATATTCCCAATCAATAATCCGAATACTTCCATCTTGCAATACCAAAATGTTTTCTTCAATAAAATCAATATGGCATAGCATTGGCGTAAAATCTTTTTCTAAATATTCGGCTATCGCGATTACTTTTTCTTTTGTTTGCTCATAATTTGAGAAAAATACAGCATTCTTTTTACGGCATAATTTCTCGTAAGCAAGGATTTCTGCTTTAGGATAAAAAATTTTGTTTGTTTGAATACCGCTATTATGGATTTCTTTTAAAAGTTGCAAAGCTTTTTTCATCTCCAGCGTTTGCGTCCATTTAATTGTTTTAGAATTTTCTTCTATAAACCGATATTTTTGTTCCGGTTTTGGAATCAAAATAAATTACTTGATCGGTAATGTTTTTTTCCTTTAGCATCTCATAGATAAAACCCTCGTGTTCCCTATTAATAAAGGCTTTGCTACCCACCCCCCGCCAGACGAAAGACATATCGCAGACCTTTTACGGAGAACAAAAACGAATCGTTCGTTAAACCTAATTTTTGCTGGCGAAGATCTGTAATTTCCGCTTCCTTTACCTGAAAAATTTTGGCAATCAATTCCATTATCCAGTTTCCAGAACACTCTTGATATTGCCGGTCAAATTGTCTTAGATCTTCCAAGCTTTCCAGCTCATACACGGTCTGCTCGCTTTCCTCTCGGATATAAATTTCCAGCTCTCCAATATGGCGACTTAAAATCTCCTCCCACAGATATCCATGGTTTTCCGGATTTTGATATTCCTGCTCTAAAATTCGCCGAAAGGACTGTGAAAATTCCTCGCTAAGAAAAACTGCTCCATACATATAGGGCTGCCCTTTTTTCGCCTGCTTTTCTACCGCTGTAATTCGGCCGACTTCGTTGGCTTGCAGACCCCATTCCGCTTTATCCGTTTGGCTGCGAACCGCGCAGTACCAGCTGCGGTCATCCTCCTGTCGCCGAAAGATATTTTGCGTATAGTAATTGTCGGCGGACAGAAGATAGGTGTTTTTTAAATACCGCCTGACCAGATATAAGCTGGAAATATTGTTTTTGGCCTCATATTCCGGATTGTAAACGCAAGCTACCTTTCCCGCATATTTTTGCTGTAAAAAATCAAATTGCTCCGCCAGATAGCCGGTTACAATCACAATGCTGTTAATTCCTGCTTCAAGTAATTGCCTAATTTGCCGCTCTATCATGGTTTCTCCTCGTACCTTAATCAATCCTTTCGGCTTTTCATAGGTTAGGGGAACCATTCGACTGCCCATTCCGGCGGCCAGAATAATCGCATTTTCTACTTTTCGCATTTTAAGACATCGCTCTTTTCTTGTATCATGATATAGTTATATTTTTTCTTGGTTTTTCTCTTTTATTCCGGCGCAGACGCCAAGGTCAAGCCTTTTTAGTATCGCCGCTACGAGATTTTCTTTAGAATTACCGCGCTGAAAGGTTTTAATCTCAGCTTGAGCAATCCGTTTTTGACCGGGTAAATTTCTTTGTTGGTATTATGGCTATTTTCTGTGCTTTCAAAAATTCGCTGACAGTTGTCGCCGTCGGAAATGCCGATCTCCCAAACGGGGATGGTCAGCTGCTGTACCTCGGCATTGTTGTTAAAGGCGACCACAACGGCAGAGCTTTCGTCAAATCTGCCGTAGGTTAGGATATTATATTCTCCGCCCAGCAGCTTCAAGGAGCCGCGGCGCAGGGTCGGAATCGACTTGCGCAAGGCGATCAGCTGCTTATGAATCTCCAAAAGTTCCTTGTTTTCATCGCCCCAAGGATAGGTTCGGCGATTATCCGGATCCGTCCAGCCGCAAACGCCCGCCTCATCGCCATAATAAATTGTTGGCGCGCCCAGCCAAGTCATCTGCAAAACAACGGCCTCTTTCATTATCCCATAATTCACGCCCTTACCTGCCGCTTCTGCGCCGACCGTATGCGTTCTGCCAACCTGACGATTGGTTCTGGTCAGGAAGCGGGAATGATCGTGATTTGACAGCTCGTTCATGGCTACCTGTAGTGCCGATATATTGAATTTTGCCATGTTATAGATCATTGCGTCATGAAAGGACTGATAATTTCCAAAAAGATCTCCGCGATATTCATCGGAATGCTTCTCCATACCGGTAAAAAACCAAGAAACCGGCTCCATAAAGGCATCGTAATTCATAACGGAATCCCATTGATCCCCGTTTTTCAGCCAGTCCGACGGATCGCCATAATGCTCCGCTAAGATGAGAGCGTCCGGATTGGCCTCCTTGACTGAATTGCGAAAATCACGCCAAAACTGGTGATTAAACTCCTTGCTGTAGCCGAGATCCGCAGCGACATCCAGCCGCCAGCCATCGGCGTAGAAGGGGGCTTGCACCCATTTCTGCGCGATTTTCATGATCTTGCGGTAAAGTCCCGGCGAGCCCTCATAATTGAGCTTGGGCAAGGTATCATAGCCCCACCAGCCGTCGTAATTACTGTTATTTGGCCAGCCGTTCGGCTCGTGAAAATGGAAATAGCTGTGGTAGGGGCTGGTTGCCAGTGCATATGCACCGGTCGGATATTGACCGCTGCCGGCATAAATTCCCTCTCTGTCCAGCCATTTGTTGAAGGAGCCGCAGTGATTGAATACGCCGTCTAAAATAATCCGCATTCCGCGTCGATGGATTTCCTCGATCAGCTCAATAAACAGCTGATTGCTGGCTTCGATATTTGCCGGATCTGTTGTCCTTTTCTGATATAGAGCGGCATGGCTGTTTTCCTGCTCCTCGGTCAAGACCTCTCCGCCATCCTTGACAATCACGCCGAAGTGCGGATCAACTGACTCATAGTCCTGAGTGTCGTATTTATGATTTGAGGGCGAAGTAAATACCGGATTGAGATAAATTACCTCTACCCCAAGCTCTGTCAGATAATCCAGCTTATCAAGGATTCCCTGGAGATCTCCGCCGTAAAATTCACGGATTCCCTCCGCTGCCGGAAGCTTATCCCATTCCTTGACTCGATTGACCAGCTTGCCAATATAGCGGTATTCTCCGTCCTTGACATCGTTTGTCATATCGCCGTTATAAAAGCGATCTACAAAAATCTGATACATAATGGCTCCCTTTGCCCAGTTTGGCGTGGAAAGCCCCGGCACCAGCTTGAAGTTAAAGTAATGATCCGGCTCTCTGGTCGCGCCTTTTTTGTTATAGCAGACCCGATAGCGGCCGGAATGCAGCTCAAAATAATATTGGAGCGGCTTGGTTACTGCCGGCAGAGTAATGGCGTAATAGTCAAAAAGCGTATCCGACTTTTCTAGCTCCAAAGCCAGTTTTTTTTCTTCATAGCGAAGAAATACCTGCTCGACATTATTTTTTTTGGTTCTCAGCCGCAGCTTGACGTCCTCTCCTACTTTTGGCTCCTGCGGAATTCGGTAATTTTCCGTTTCATCGCAAAAAATTGCTTTTTCCTCCAATATCGGGTGTCGAGTGCTGATATAGGCAAATAGCTTTTCAAAACCCAACATTTGTCTGATATCCATAAAATCCTCCTTCAAGAATATCTTTGCTTCAAAGGCTTCGCCCTTTGTGCGGAGGCACCTTAGCTTTGACCGGTGCCATAGCATGCGGTGATGATATTTTCAGGCTTTTTCCAAATGCTTGCGGCGTTTCCTGAATTTTCGTTTCATCGCAGATAAAAATGGACTGCAAGAGCAGCCCTCTATTTGATTATTTTACAATACCTCTTATTAAAAAGCAAGAAAAAAACAAAAACGTGCACTAAAAGTACTGCCATGAAAAAAACCT